>NZ_NCVC01000015.1:0-202219 GCF_002096735.1 Streptococcus mitis
GCAATGCCTTTGGATTTCGGAACTTTGAAAACTTCAAAAAACGGATTTTTATCGCTCTGAATATCAAAAAAGAAAGGACGAAATTTGTCCTTTCTCGAGCTTAGCTTTTCTTCAACCCACTACAGTTGACAAAGAGCCTCTTATTTCACAACGATATTAACGAGTTTAGTTGGCTCAAACAGTTTGGGAAACTGTTTGAGGTTGGAAATCAGCAAATAAATTGGTTATTTTACAACAATATTAACCAATTTATTTGGTACACTAATCACTTTCACGATTTCCTTACCGTCAATTTCTGCTTTGACTTTTTCGTCAGCGAGAGCAATTTCTTGTAATTCTTCACGTGATAAGTCTTTAGCGACCATGAGTTTGGCACGAACTTTTCCTTTGATTTGAACAACGATTTCGATTTCGTCTTCAACCAATTTACTTTCGTCCCATGTTGGCCAAGCCACGTAAGAGATTGACTCACCTGTTGCTGCAACTGTTTGCCAGAGCTCTTCTGCCAAGTGAGGCGCAAATGGTGCAATCAATTGAATAAAGCCTTTGGCGTAGTCTGCATAAAGCTTGTCTTCCTTGTTAGCCGCATTGACAAAGACCATAAGTTGGGCAATGGCTGTGTTGAATTTGAGGGATTCGATTTGCTCTGTGACAGCTTTAACGGTTTCGTTGTAAACCTTGTCGAGAGCGCCATTGTTTTCCGCAACAATATCCTTACTTGTAATCAAACGGTAAACACGGTCAAGGAACTTACGACTTCCTTCCAGACCTTCTTCAGACCAAGCGATTGAAGCATCAAGTGGGCCCATGAACATTTCATAAACACGAAGGGTATCGGCACCGTATTGCTCCACCACGTCGTCTGGGTTAACAACGTTCTTGAGCGATTTAGACATCTTGGCTGGCGCTTGCTCCAACTCTTCCCCTGTTTCTACATGGAAGAAAGAACCGTCACGTTTTTCAACCTTATCGGTTGCCACAAGAGCCCCACGGTGGTCACGGTAGCTTGTTCCCAAAATCATTCCTTGGTTAAAGAGTTTTTGGAATGGTTCCTTAGTTGGAACAACACCGAGGTCATAGAGGAATTTGTGCCAGAAACGAGCGTAAAGCAAGTGAAGAACAGCATGCTCTGCCCCACCCACGTAGATATCTACTGGCAACCATTGTTTGAGAAGATCCTCATCGGCCAATTTCTCAGTATTGTGTGGGTCAATATAGCGGAGGTAGTACCAGCTTGAACCTGCCCATTGTGGCATAGTATTGGTTTCGCGACGACCCTTGACACCATCTTCACGAGTCACTTCAAGCCAATCTGTCAAGTTAGCTAGTGGACTTTCACCAGTACCTGAAGGACGGATGTCCTTGGTTACTGGCAAGACAAGTGGCAATTCACTTTCTGGAACTGCTGTTGAAGTTCCATCTTCCCAATGAATAATAGGAATTGGCTCACCCCAATAACGTTGGCGGCTAAAGAGCCAGTCGCGGAGACGGTAAGTAACCTTCTCTTGTCCACAGCCTTTTTCTTCCAACCAAGCCACAATCTTAGCAATAGCGTCTTCTTTGTTCAATCCATCTAGGAAGTCTGAATTGACATGAGGTCCATCTTCTGTGTAGGCAGCTTCTGCTACGTTTCCACCTTCAAGTACTTCTACGATTGGAAGGTCAAATTGGTTGGCAAATTCCCAGTCACGCTGGTCATGGGCAGGAACAGCCATGACAGCACCTGTTCCATAACTAGCAAGAACATAGTCCGCAATCCAGATTGGAATTTCCTTGCCATTAACAGGGTTAATAGCATAAGCACCAGTCCAAACTCCTGTTTTTTCCTTAGCAAGGTCGGTACGAGCCAAGTCAGACTTGAGACTAGCTTGATGTTTGTAGTCTGCTACAGCCTCTGCTTGCTCTGGGCTTGTGATGGCGTCAACCAAGTCATGCTCAGGAGCCAAGACAGTGAAAGTAGCACCGAAAAGGGTGTCAGGACGAGTCGTAAAGACTGTGAATTCCTTGTCTGTTCCCTTAACTTTGAAGGTTACATTGGCACCAGTTGATTTACCAATCCAGTTGCGTTGCATGTCCTTGATAGACTCTGGCCAATCCAACTCATCCAAGTCATTAAGCAAGCGTTCTGCATAGGCTGTAATTTTAAGCATCCATTGACGCATTGGTTTGCGGACAACAGGATAGCCACCACGCTCAGAAGTTCCATCAGGAAGAACCTCTTCGTTGGCGATGGCAGTTCCCAATTCTTCAACCCAGTTTACTGGCACTTCCGCTTCATAGGCCAAGCCCTTTTCGTAAAGCTTAGTGAAAATCCACTGAGTCCACTTGTAGTAGTTTGGATCTGTTGTGTTAACTTCACGGTCCCAGTCATAAGAAAATCCAAGCGCATTGATTTGACGTTTGAAGTTGGCAATGTTTTCCGCTGTAAATTCTGCTGGGTCATTCCCCGTATCCATAGCGTATTGCTCTGCGGGCAACCCAAAGGCATCCCATCCCATTGGGTGAAGGACATTGTAGCCTTGCGCACGTTTGTAACGGCTGAGGATATCAGTTGCTGTGTAGCCTTCTGGGTGTCCTACGTGCAGACCCGCTCCAGACGGATAAGGGAACATATCAAGAGCATAAAACTTCGGTTTTGATGCATCTGTTCCTGTCTTAAATGTATGATGTTCTGCCCAGTAGCCCTGCCACTTAGGCTCAATTTCTTTATGATTGTAAAAACTCATGGTCTCTCTCCAATTTTGTGATGTTACTATTATACCATTTTTGAGGGAATTTGAAAGACGAGAAATGTTCTTTTGGACTTGGATGGCAAGAAAGACCGAATCGCAAATCCAGCTTATGTAGCAGTATAAAAATTAGCCCTCATTTGGAGCTAACTTCTATCAATTATTTGTTTCTTGTATTTTCTTCCCCTAGCGTCTTTAACTCATATTTCCCGTTTTAGATTTCTTTAAGGTTTTTATTATATCCTGTAGAACTCTACAATTTAAAAACATTAACAATCTAGGTAGAGAAAATGTTCGTAAAAAAGGAGATACTTATGAAAAAAATACTATTCTTTCTCTCTTGTAGCTGGATATTCCTTTCTTTATCAGGATGTTCTTCACCTATAGAAACAGAAACTAGCGCTGAAAAAGATTCAGATAACACTTTGGTTGTCTACTCGCCTAACCCTGAAGACCTTATCGAAGAAACAATCCCAGCCTTCGAAGAAAAATATGGTATTAAGGTTGACTTAGTACAAGCTAGCACTGGTGAATTGTTCAAAAAAGCTGAGGCTGAAAAAGAATCGCCTGTAGCCGATGTCATTTTCGGAGGCTCCTATGCCCTCTTCTCTTCTAACGAAAAACTTTTTGAACCTTATACTTCCCAAGAAAACGACCAGATAATCCCTGAATATCAAAATAAAACAGGATTCTACACACCTTATACACTGGATGTCAGTGTTATCATTGCCAATTCAGCTCTTACAAAAGATATTAAAATTGAAGGCTACAATGATCTACTCAATCCTAAATTAAAAGGAAAAATCGCTACTGCTGATCCTAGTAATGCTTCTAGCGCCTTTGCACAACTAACAAATATGCTTGTAGACCAAGGTGGATACGAAAATGAACAAGCTTGGACCTATGTGAAAAATCTATTTACCCTAGTAGATGGAAAAATTGCATCTAGCTCTTCAAATGTTTACAAAGCTGTCGCCGATGGGGAAATGGCTGTTGGACTTACCTATGAAGACCCTGCCTTAAAACTCTTAAATGATGGAGTTGATGTAAAAGTCATTTATCCAAAAGAAGGAACCGTCTTTTTACCTGGTAACGCGGCCATCGTCAAAAACGCCAAACACATGGAAAACGCTAAGAAATTTATCGATTTCCTCCTTTCTCAAGAAATCCAAGATAAGCTAGGAACTGAAACTACAATCAGACCTATTCGTAAAAATGCTAAAACCAATAAAAACATGAAGGCTATGACAGAAATCAAGATTGCCACCGAAGATTCAGATTATGTCATTAAAAATAAATCCACTATTCTTAAAAAGTACAATGACATTTTTACAGATATCCAATCTAAACAGTAAAAGAGGTTCACTATGAGTGAGATCAAAATTATTAACGCCAAAAAAATCTACCACGATGTCCCTGTTATTGAGAATTTGAACATTACAATTCCAAAAGGAAGTCTCTTTACCCTTCTTGGGCCTTCAGGTTGTGGGAAAACGACTCTTCTTCGTATGATTGCAGGTTTCAACAGTATCGAAGGCGGAGAATTTTACTTCGATGATACAAAAATCAATAATATGGAACCCAGCAAACGCAATATAGGGATGGTTTTTCAAAACTACGCTATTTTCCCACATTTGACTGTTCGAGATAATGTTGCTTTTGGTCTCAAGCAAAAGAAAGTTCCAAAAGAGGAATTGATTCAACAGACCAACAAGTATCTTGAACTTATGCAAATTGCTCAATACGCGGACCGAAAACCTGATAAACTCAGTGGTGGACAACAACAACGTGTCGCCTTGGCACGTGCCTTAGCTGTTAATCCAAGTGTTCTCCTCATGGACGAGCCACTTAGTAACCTAGATGCCAAACTTCGCTTGGATATGCGTCAAGCCATTCGAGAAATCCAACACGAAGTGGGAATTACAACTGTTTATGTAACCCACGACCAAGAAGAAGCCATGGCTATTTCAGACCAAATTGCTGTTATGAAAGATGGGGTGATTCAACAAATCGGTCGGCCAAAAGAACTCTATCATAAACCAGCTAATGAGTTTGTGGCCACCTTTATCGGACGCACAAATATCATCCCTGCCAATCTCGAAAAACGAAGCGACGGCGCTTATATCGTCTTTTCAGATGGCTATGCCCTTCGAATGCCAGCTCTTGATCAGGCTGAGGAGCAAGCCATTCATGTAAGCATTCGTCCTGAAGAATTTATCAAAGATGAATCTGGAGATATTGAAGGAACTATTAGCGATAGCGTCTATCTTGGACTAAATACGGAGTATTTCATTGAAACAGGCTTTGCCTCAAAAATTCAGGTTAGCGAAGAATCAACTTTTGAAGAAGATCTACAAAAAGGCGATCGTATTCGTCTACGAATCAATACTCAAAAATTAAACGTCTTTTCTGCAGATGGTTCCCAAAACCTGATAAAAGGAGTCAACCATGGAACGTAAAAAACTAAATATTTGGACAGCCTCCTCTTTCTTCATCTTTCTTACCTATCTTGTCTTTCTCGTTTATCCTATCGTTACCGTGCTCAAGCAAGCACTCATACATGAAGGACAATTCTCACTAGCTAATTTTGTCACTTTCTTTAGTAAAGCCTACTACTCTGAGACACTTGTCAACAGTTTCAAGGTTTCCATTACCGCTACTGTCACTTCCTTAGTTGTAGGAACCCTATTAGCTTATCTTTTTTCCATGTATGACTTCAAGGGAAAGAAATTTCTACAAATATTGATTATCATTGCTTCCATGTCAGCTCCTTTCGTGGGAGCCTACTCCTGGATTCTCTTGCTGGGACGAAATGGGGTCATCACAAAATTCATGACAAATACTCTTCATCTTCCAGCTATTGATATTTATGGATTCAAAGGAATTGTACTTGTCTTTACACTGCAACTATTCCCACTGGTATTTCTATACGTTGCTGGGACAATGAAAAGTATTGACAATTCTCTACTTGAAGCTGCTGAAAGCATGGGGTCCTTCGGATTTAAGCGTATCGTAACGGTTGTTTTACCTCTCCTAGTTCCAACCTTACTAGCTGCTGCCCTGCTTGTGTTTATGAGAGCATTCTCAGATTTTGGAACGCCTATGTTGATTGGTGAAGGATATCGGACTTTCCCCGTCTTGATTTATACCCAATTCATTAGCGAGGTTGGAGGAAATTCTGCTTTTGCATCTGCTTTAGCAATTATGGCGATTATCATTGCCTTGGCAATCTTCCTTATCCAAAAATACATCTCAAACCGCTACAGTTTCAGCATGAATTCGCTCCATCCAATTGAGCCTAAAAAAACTACAAAAGGAAAAATGGCTGCCATTTATGCAACAGTCTACGGAATTATCTTGTTCTCTGTTCTACCTCAAGTCTACTTGATTTATACTTCTTTCCTAAAAACATCAGGTATGGTATTTGTCAAAGGTTATTCTCTAAACAGTTACAAGGTAGCTTTCAATCGTATGGGATCTGCTATTTTCAATACTATTCGTATCCCTTTGATTGCCTTAGTCCTAGTTGTCTTATTCGCAACATTTATCTCCTACCTAGCCGTTAGAAAGCGGAATTTGTTTACAAACTTAATTGACAGCCTCAGTATGGTCCCTTATATTGTACCAGGAACCGTTCTAGGGATTGCCTTCATTTCTTCCTTCAATACCGGTCTATTTGGAAGTGGATTTCTTATGATTACAGGGACAGCTTTCATCTTGATTATGTCTCTATCTGTCAGAAGATTACCTTATACTATTCGCTCATCTGTTGCTAGCTTGCAACAAATAGCACCAAGTATTGAAGAAGCCGCTGAGAGCTTAGGAAGTAGTCGTCTCAATACCTTTGCCAAGATTACAACTCCAATGATGCTATCTGGTATTATTTCTGGAGCCATCCTATCTTGGGTCACAATGATTTCAGAACTCTCTACTTCTATCCTCCTCTACAATGTAAAAACAAGAACAATGACTGTAGCTATTTATACAGAGGTTCTCAGGGGGAATTACGGTGTAGCCGCAGCCTTGTCAACTATCCTCACTGTTCTAACAGTAGGTTCCTTGCTCTTGTTTATGAAAATCTCTAAAAGCAATAGCATTACACTTTAGTTTTCCCCATCAAAAACAGCCGAAAGGATTACACTCGGCTGTTTTTTCTTATCTTGATATTCTTATCAAATCCCTAGTTCATAACAAGCAAGTCTAGATTGATTATACTCAATGAAAATCAAAAAGCAAACTAGAAAACTAGCCGCAGATTGCTCAAAGCACTGCTTTGAGGTTGTGGATAGAACTGACGAAGTCAGTAACCATATCTACGGCAAGACGACGTTAACGCGGTTTGAAAAGATTTTCTAAGAGTATTAAATAGAGGCTTCCTCCATCTTCTCCCGTCCGAGTTCTCGGTAACTACGGTCGCCGACAACTTCTACGCTAAACTGACCGTCCTCATATTCAAGAATCGTCACACTACCATTATCGAGACCATGCGGATGCATACCATTAATCAGATAAACAATGGTTCCAATGGTCATTCCGTGGCTGACAACGAGGGCATTGCCCCCACCTTGTTCTTCCATTTCTTTGGCAATCGCTTCAAAGCCTTCCTTGATTCGACCACTGAGTTTTTCCCAACCTTCAGCCCAGCCTGCTGTATCAACCTCTACCAAGCCCTCAGCCAATTCAGCATAAGACAATTGGTGAACGTGGTCCACATTAAAGATACGAGGAATGATTCCCATGAAAAGATCACCATCGTAGGCTCCGTCAAAGCTACCAAAACACCATTCTCTGATACGCTTGTCCATACGATAAGGGATTTTCCCTTGCAAACCAAGTTCATCAAGGATAATTCCCATGGTCTGAATGGTACGACCAGAATCACTGGAATAAGCGCGCTCAAACTGTAGACCAGATTCTCGCAAACCGATTCCTAACTCTTGAATCCCTCGCTCACCTTCAGACGTTAAGGGAGTATCGCTCCAACCTTGCGCGCGACCAATCGTGTTAAACATGGTCTTGCCATGACGTACCAAATACAATCGTACTTTTACCATTTTCCGTCCTCCGTTTGCTTCTATTATATCATGGATGATAAAACAAAAGCCACCCATACAGGCGACTTTTGCAGGAGATTATTATGAAAAAGTTTAGGAGTTCTATTAAATAAAGATATTAGATGAAAATCAAATTCAAACTAAATCAGAGTTATCTGTTTCAAATAATATTAGGAGGTCTTTATTTAATGATTATAGTATACACAGCCAACCTTAAATAGAACTTAAAATTTCTACTATTTTCTTAATTTTTAAAACTGTGAATTGGTGCTGGGATTTGTCCCCCACGAGAGATGAAATCGACAGACGAAGCCCCATTGACTTTCATAACAGGCGCAGTTCCTAATAGGCCACCAAACTCAATCATGTCGCCTTCTTTTCCTTTTGGAATAATACGAACAGCTGTTGTTTTCATGTTAATGACACCAATTGCAGCTTCATCTGCAATCATAGCCGCAATGGTTTCAGCAGGTGTATCCTCCGGAATGGCAATCATATCCAAACCAACGGAACAGATAGCCGTCATAGCTTCTAGTTTTTCCAAATTGAGAGAGCCATTTTGCACTGCAGCAATCATTCCTTCATCCTCTGAAACAGGGATAAAGGCACCAGACAAACCACCAACTTGGTTGCAGGCCATCACTCCGCCCTTCTTAACTTGGTCATTCAAGAGAGCCAAGGCAGCCGTAGTTCCATGCGTACCAACTGTCTCTAGTCCCATTTCTTCTAGGACACGTGCTACAGAATCTCCAACCGCAGGAGTTGGCGCCAAACTCAAGTCCACAATACCAAACTCCACACCCAGTCTTTCACTAGCCATCTGACCAACCAATTGACCGATACGAGTGATTTTAAAGGCAGTTTTCTTAACTGTTTCGGCTACTACATCAAAGCTCTGTCCACGAACTTTTTCCAAGGCACGTTTCACCACACCAGGACCAGAGACCCCGACATTGATGATAACATCTGCCTCCCCAACACCATGGAAGGCACCCGCCATAAATGGATTGTCCTCAACAGCATTAGCGAATACAACCAACTTAGCTGCCCCCAGATCAGATAGAGTTGCCGTTTCCTTGATAACTCGTCCCATATCTGCGACAGCCGTCATATTGATACCAGACTTGGTTGAGCCGATATTGACTGACGAGCAGACCTTGTCCGTTTCAGCCAAAGCACGAGGAATAGAATTGATAAGAATCTCATCTCCCTTTTGGTACCCCTTTTGTACCAATGCAGAGAAACCACCAATAAAGTCCACACCAATCTCTTTCGCAGCCTTATCAAGCGCTCTTGCCAGAACCACATAGTCCGTCGCATCCGTCGCGGCCCCTATCAGAGAAATGGGTGTCACCGATACACGCTTATTAACGATTGGAATTCCCAACTCAGCTGCAATTTCATCGCCAACAGACACTAAATTAGCCGCCTTGGTCGTAATCTTTTGATAAATTTTCTCCGCAGCACGATTGATATCCGGATCAATACAGTCTAATAGGGAAATTCCCATGGTAATGGTTCTGATATCGAAATTTTGCTCCTCAATCATAGCAATGGTTTCAGTAACTTGTCTAATATCCATGATAACCTCCTAGATATTATACATAGCTTCGAAAATCGCTGCACTCTGAATGTTGATTTTCACATTTAAAATTTGCCCAAAAGCTTCAAATTCATCACGAAGATAGGTAAAATCTTGCTTTTTATCACTAGAGACGACAGCCATCATCGTGAAATATTCATCCAAGACAGTTTGAGAGATATCGTCAATATTCAATCCTAATTCTGCAATTTTACCAGAAACACCTGCAACAATTCCAGATTTATCTTTACCAACAACAGTTATAATCGCTTTCATAAGCAAACTCCAATTCTTCTTTTAATAGGAAACCTGAACATTAAACAGGATTCTTTTCAAATAGTATAGCATAATTCTAACTAAAATACTCAAAAACGCCTGCTTACGAAGTTGTTCTTAAGAAAAAAACAATTTCGTAAACAAGCGTCTACTATCCCAACTTATGATGAGTGTTCCCGCTAGGACCGAAATCCTAGCGGTAGACCAGAGCTAGACTAAGAGCACAAGACTCCATCATCATAACACTCAACAAAATTGATGATTTTATACTAATTCGATGATCGCCATTGGCGCTGCATCACCACGACGTGGTTCAGTTTTAAGGATACGAGTGTATCCACCGTTACGTTCAGCATAACGAGGTGCAATTTCTGAGAACAATTTTTGAAGTGCTGTAGTAGAAGTGTACTTATCAGTTGCTTCATCATAGTTTTCAGATGCGATTTCATTACGTACGAAAGCAGCTGCTTGACGACGTGCATGCAAATCACCACGTTTACCTAGAGTAATCATTTTTTCAACAGTTTTACGGATTTCTTTAGCACGAGCTTCAGTTGTCACGATTGATTCGTTGATCAAAAGGTCAGTTGTCAAATCGCGAAGCATTGCTTTACGTTGTGAGCTAGTGCGTCCTAGTTTACGGTAAGCCATTTATTCCTCCTTTATTTATCTTTTAATCCAAGACCCAAATCAATGAGTTTGAGTTTCACTTCTTCCAAACTCTTGCGTCCAAGATTTCGTACTTTCATCATCTCTGCTTCAGATTTTTCTGTCAAATCATGCACAGTATTGATACCGGCACGTTTCAAACAGTTGTATGAACGCACAGACAAGTCCAGTTCCTCAATCGTACGATCCAAAATACGGTCGTCAGATTCAGTATCAGCTTCTTTCATCACTTCA
Organism: Streptococcus mitis; assembly: GCF_002096735.1. GTDB lineage: Bacteria > Bacillota > Bacilli > Lactobacillales > Streptococcaceae > Streptococcus > Streptococcus mitis_CZ. The sequence continues at coordinate 10,545 of NZ_NCVC01000015.1, forward strand.
GTTGACTTAGCAATCTCAGTAAGATTTGTAAACAAATCAAGATGTTCTGTCAAAATACGTGCTGAAAGCCCTAAAGCATCTTCTGGAATAATTGTTCCATTTGTCAAGATTTCAAGGGTTAATTTGTCAAATCCATCATTGCTACCTACACGAGCAGGTTCCACTTGATAGTTGACTTTTGTAACTGGTGTATAAATAGAATCTACAGCAAGTGTTCCAACTGGTGCATTATCTTTTTTATTTTCATCAGCAGGTACATATCCACGACCACTGTTAACAGTCATAGTCGCTTTTAGGGAAGAACCTTCACCGATTGTAAAGAGATAATGATCTGGATTTACAATTTCAATATCGCTATCTGTCAAAATGTCACCAGCTGTTACCTCAGCAGGACCTTCAACATCCAGTTCGATGATTTTTTCGTCTTCAACGTACGATTTCACTGCAATTCCTTTAATGTTCAGAATGATTTGCATCACGTCTTCACGAACACCTGGAACTGTGTCAAACTCATGTAACACACCATCAATATTGATAGATGTCACAGCTGCTCCTGGTAGAGAAGCTAGAAGTACACGACGAAGAGAGTTACCAAGAGTTGTACCGTAGCCACGTTCAAGTGGTTCGATTACAAACTTGCCATAATCTTTATTTTCATCAATTTTTGTTATATTTGGTTTTTCAAACTCGATCATTTAGTTACTCCCTCTTAAACGAAAAGCAGTGTAATGCGATGATTATACACGGCGACGTTTTGGAGGACGAGCACCATTGTGTGGCACTGGAGTCACATCACGAATTGCTGTTACTTCAAGACCAGCGGCAGCAAGCGCACGAATAGCTGACTCACGACCAGAACCTGGACCTTTTACAGTAACTTCAACTGATTTAAGACCGTGTTCTTGTGCAGATTTAGCAGCAGCTTCAGAAGCCATTTGAGCAGCGAATGGTGTAGATTTACGAGAACCTTTGAAACCAAGAGCACCAGCTGATGACCAAGCAATTGCATTACCATGCACATCAGTAATCATAACAATAGTGTTATTAAATGTAGCGTGAATATGAGCAATACCAGATTCGATATTCTTTTTCACACGACGTTTACGTGTTGGTTTAGCCAAGACTTTTACCTCCTATATTATTTTTTCTTACCAGCAATCGCAACAGCTTTACCTTTACGAGTGCGAGCGTTGTTTTTAGTGTTTTGTCCACGGACAGGAAGTCCACGACGGTGACGGATACCACGGTATGAACCGATTTCCATCAAACGTTTGATGTTCAAGTTTACTTCACGACGAAGGTCACCTTCAACTTTGATTGCATCCACTTCACGACGGATAGCATCTTCTTGATCTGATGTAAGATCACGTACACGAACATCTTCTGAGATTCCAGCAGCAGCCAAAATTTTCTTAGATGTTGCAAGTCCGATACCATAAACATAAGTCAATGAGATTACTACGCGTTTGTCATTTGGAATGTCAACTCCAGCAATACGAGCCATGTTTTCTCCTTTCTATCTTATCCTTGACGTTGTTTGTGTTTTGGATTTGCTGGGCAAATTACCATAACACGACCATTACGACGAATAACTTTACAGTATTCGCAAATTGGTTTGACCGATGGTCTTACTTTCATTTCTTATCCCTCCAAGTTTTTCGATTATTTAAAGCGGTAAGTGATACGTCCACGTGTCAAGTCATATGGACTCATTTCGACAGTAACACGATCTCCCGCTAAAATACGAATATAGTTTTTACGAATTTTACCAGAAACTGTTGCTAAAATCTGATGTCCATTTTCAAGTTCAACCGTAAACATTGCATTCGGCATTGTATCAACTACTTTGCCTTCAACTTCAATCACATCGTCTTTTGCCACGCAAAAGCACCTCCATAAATTTCGATTCGATGCCTCTAGACACAGAGACAACAATTATAAGTCAGACTATCTCAGTATAACATTTGTAGCGGATTTTTGCAAGTGTGAAAAACGCTTTATTTCAAATTTGTCAATACTTTTTCGATATCTGAGAAGACATCATTGATATCTTGATTACCTTCGATGTCATGAACCAAACCTTTGGCACGGTAGTGAGCAATGATTGGTTCCCCTTGAGCAATATTCACATCCAAACGACGTTTGACTGTCTCAGGCTTATCATCTTCACGTTGGTAGTAATCTTCTTCTTTATAGTCAACTGGTGGGTTAAAGACCTTGTGGAAAGTTTCTCCAGTTACGCGGTGGATGATACGACCACTCAAACGTTCCAAGAGGCTATCTGGATTCACTTCTATGTTGATAACACCTTCTAGTTCGATGCCAAGTTCAGCCAATGTTTTGTCCAAGGCATGAGCTTGTTCGATTGTACGTGGGTAACCATCCAACAAGAATCCTGTTTCTTTAATATCATCTTGTGAAAGACGTTCTTTTACGATTCCATTTGTAACTTCGTCAGGAACCAATTCACCCTTGTCAATGTATGACTTAGCAAGAACACCCATTTCAGTTTGATTTGCCATTGCAGCGCGGAACATATCACCTGTTGAGATATGTGCAACATGGAATTGTTCTACGATTTTTGCTGCTTGAGTTCCCTTACCTGCACCAGGTAAGCCCATAATCAAAAGATTCATGATTTGATCTCCTTATTTTATTTTTAAATAGAAGCAAAAAGTCTTTTCACCCCTATTTAAAAACAAAATAGAAGAGGGGAGACCAAACTCTCACAAATGTTAGAGTTAAACCTCCACTCCCTCAGTAATTACTGATTCAGTAATTACTTTTATTCTGTTCTGTCCATGAAACCAACATACTTACGTTTCAATAGGTAGCCTTCCAATTGTTTGATTCCTTCAATACCTGTAGAGATAATGATCAAAAGACTGGTTCCTCCAAAAGCAACTGCTTCTGAAAGTCCGAAAACATCTTTTGCTACGATCGGTAAAATAGAAATCACACCAAGGAAGAGAGAACCAACAGTTGCAAGACGACGAAGAAGTTTAGACATATATTCTTCTGTACCTTTACCAGGACGAACTCCGTGGATATAGGCACCGCTCTTTTGTAGGTTTTCTGCCGCTTTTTCAGGATTAATCTGTACAAACGTATAGAAGAATGTAAAGAGAATAATCAATAAAGCATACATGGCAATACCAGTTGGTGAAGTTGTTGCCAGCATTTCTTGTGCTGTTCTTACCCAAGCCCAATCATGACCTGTAGCGCTCAAAAACTGAAGAATAGCCGCAGGCGCTGCAGTAATCGAACTTGCAAAGATAACAGGGATAACTCCAGCAGGGTTTACCTTCAAAGGAAGGTAAGAGCTAGATGGAGCACCTTGTGCAACCTTAGTATATTGGATTGGAATTTTGTATTCTGCTTGTTGAACATAGGTTGTAAAATAAATGATCAACAATACAGTAATAATCAAAATGATTACGAAAATGATAGATGAGTTGATACGGCTACTTGGGACGTTTACAAAGTAGTCCACATAGATGCCCTGAATCATCTCTGGAATTGAGGCAACAATCCCGGCAAAGATAATCATAGAAACACCATTTCCGTATCCCTTATCTGTAATTTGCTCTCCCAACCAAGTCACAATCATACTACCAGCTGTTAAGATGATACCAATCATGATAAAGACTTGTGGAGTAAGAGCTGTTTTCAACAATTGAGCTCCAGCCAAAGTATTAAAACCAGCTGTAATCCCGATAGATTGCACAAAAGCTAGAACAAGAGCAATATAACGAGTAGCTTGATTTAATTTTCTTCGACCTACTTCCCCTTGTTTACCCCACTCTACAAATTTGGGTAAAATATCCATTTGCAAGAGTTGGACAACGATAGAGGCCGTAATGTAGGGGCTAACACCAAGAGCAAAAACTGAGAAGTTTTTCATGGCATTCCCTGACACCAAGCTCAACATGTTTAAGAAGGATAATCCACTTAAAGCATTCAAGCTATTGGCATTCACACCAGGAACTGTAATGCTAGTTCCGATACGAAAGACCAAAACGATAAAAATTGTGAATAAAATTTTTGATCGAACCTGCTTGACTTTAAGAGCTTCTCTTAATAATTTAAAAAACATAGGTCACCTCTCTTAGATGACTTCTACTGAACCACCTTTAGCAGTGATAGCTTCTTCAGCTGATTTAGAGAATTTAGCTGCTTTCACAGTCAATTTCTTAGTCAACTCACCGTTACCAAGAATTTTAATACCTGATTTTTCAGCTTTAACAATTCCTGCTTCGATAAGAACAACTGGAGTAACTTCAGCACCATCTTCAAAGACGTTCAATTGGTCAAGGTTCACAATTGCGTATTCTTTAGCGTTGATGTTAGTGAATCCACGTTTTGGAAGACGACGGAACAATGGAGTTTGTCCACCTTCAAAACCAAGGCGAACTCCGCCACCGCTACGAGCTTTTTGACCTTTTTGACCACGACCAGATGTTTTACCGTTACCTGATGAAGTACCACGACCAACGCGGTTACGTACTTTACGAGAACCTTCTGCAGGTTTCAATTCATGAAGTTTCATTTTTATTTTCTCCTCTTTTGTAAAATGCTAGCGCCGATAAGGGAGAAAAGGTTGTCTCCCCCATCAACTCGCCTATACGACGTCATCATAGATGACTATATCTAGTTTTAGGGGATGGTATAGTGCACATCCCCTAAAAATTCATTAGTTTACTTCTTCAACTGTTACCAAGTGAGATACTGCAGTGATCATACCACGGATAGCAGCGTTATCTTCTTTAATAACAGAGCTGTTCAATTTGCCAAGTCCAAGTGCTACAACAGTTTTACGTTGTGATGGAATGCGTCCGATTGGAGACTTAGTCAAAGTAATTTTAATTTGAGCCATTTTATCCCCTTTCTTATGCCAAATCAGAAACTGAAATACCACGAAGGGCAGCAACTTCTTCAGCGCGTTTCAATTGTTTCAAACCTTCAACAGTTGCACGAACAATGTTGATTGGAGTGTTAGAACCAAGTGATTTAGATGTAATATCTGCCACACCTGCCAATTCCACAACGGCACGAACTGCACCACCAGCCGCAACTCCAGAACCTTCTACAGCAGGTTTCAACAATACTTTAGCTCCACCGAATTCTGAAAGAACTTCGTGTGGGATTGTTGTTCCAACCATAGGAACTTCGATCAAGTTTTTCTTAGCATCATCTACTGCTTTACGGATTGCTTCTGGAACTTCTTGAGCTTTACCAGTACCAAATCCTACGCGACCGTTGTGGTCACCAACAACAACAAGAGCTGCGAAACGAAGACGACGTCCACCTTTAACAACTTTTGTAACACGGTTGACAGCAACTACGCGTTCTTCTAATTCAACTGCATTGTCTTTAAATGCCATTTTCTAGTGTCCTCCTATTAGAATTTCAATCCGTTTTCACGAGCTGCATCAGCCAAAGCTTTCACACGTCCGTGATATAGATATCCACCGCGGTCGAACACCACTTCTGAAATACCTTTAGCGTTTGCACGTTCTGCAACGAGTTTACCGACAGCAACGGCTTGTTCAGTTTTAGTTCCTTTTGAAACTTCTTTGTCAAGAGTTGAAGCACTTGCGAGCGTTACACCCGCTACGTCATCAATCACTTGAGCGTAGATGCCTGTATTAGAACGGAATACGTTCAAACGTGGGCGATCAGCAGTTCCAGAGAGTTTTCCGCGAACGCGACGGTGGCGTTTTTGGCGGAGTTTGTTTTTATCTGGTTTTGAAATCACAGTTTTCACCTCTTTAGTTTTAAATCGTGTGCTATGCACAAAGTTGGAAAATAGGTTGGTGGTTGAGACTCAACCACTCAACATTATTTACCTGTTTTACCTTCTTTACGGCGAACGAATTCACCAACGTAACGGATACCTTTACCTTTATATGGTTCTGGTGAACGAAGGCTACGTACGTAAGCAGCTGTTTGACCAACTACTTCTTTTGAAATTCCGCTAACAACGATTGTTGTTGGATTTGGAAGTTCAAAAGTAATTCCTTCTGGAGCTTCAACTTCGTCTGGATGAGATTTACCAACAGCCAAAACAAGTTTAGATCCTTGAAGTTGTGCACGGTAACCAACCCCGCGCATTTCAAGTTCTTTCTTGAATCCTTCTGATACACCAACAACCATGTTGTTCAAAAGGGCACGAGTAGTTCCGTGGATAGTTTTCATTTCTTTTGAATCATTTGGACGGTGAAGAGTTACTTCAGTACCTTCCACACGGATTTCAATATCTTTTGAGAACTCACGAGTAAGTTCTCCTTTAGGTCCTTTTACAGTTACAACGTTGTCATTGTTAGTGATTTCTACACCAGCAGGCAACACGATAACTTTATTACCAATACGTGACATGTTTATTTTCTCCTGTTAAATTGTCAGGCCAGAACGGCCAGTTTTCACGGGGTTCAGATACTTATTTAGTTCAAGAGCTGAACTGAACACGCTCTAAGAACTGTGCAAAATAGATAAGTTGGCTTGTTTGTAAACAAACTTCTCCAACTTTCTAATTTTGCTTTGTTCTTTACGAGCTTTGTATCTTGATTTTACCAAACGTAAGCGATAACTTCTCCACCAACATTCTTTTGGCGTGCTTCTTTATCAGTAAGCAAACCTTCAGAAGTTGAAAGGATAGCAATTCCAAGTCCGTTAAGAACTTTTGGAAGGTCTTCACGTTTTTTGTAGACACGAAGTCCTGGTTTAGAAACACGTTTCAAGTTAGTGATAACTTTTTCACCGTTTGGTCCGTATTTAAGGAATACACGGATGATGCCTTGTTTGTCATCTTCGATGATTTCAACGTTTTTTACAAAACCTTCGCGTTTAAGGATTTCAGCAATCCCTTTTTTGATGTTTGATGCAGGTACTTCAAGTACTTCGTGTTTAGCTTGGTTAGCATTACGAATACGAGTTAGGAAGTCTGCGATTGGGTCAGTCATAACCATTTTGTTTTTCTCCTCTTACTAGTAGTTTGCAAGTTGCACTTGCTAGTTAATACATGATACAAAGAGCGTAACAGCAAGAGCAAAAATAGGCAATTTGATGTAGGAGCGAAGCTCCAAAGAAAATTGGTCTTTTTTGCCAAAGCTGTAGCTCGTGTTCAAATTGGCAAGCCCAACTGAACCCGAGCTAAACTCTGTGTGAAAAAGATAAACTTTCCTAGAAACTTCAGTTTCTTCGTCAAGTTTCCTATTTTCACTTAGAGTTTTGACGCCCTTGATATCTTAAATTACCAAGATGCTTTTGTTACACCAGGGATTTGTCCTTTGTAAGCTAATTCACGGAAGCAAACACGGCAAAGTTTAAATTTGCGGTAAACTGAATGTGGACGACCACATTTTTCACAACGAGTATAAGCTTGAGTAGAGAACTTCGCTGGACGTTTGTTCTTAGCAATCATTGATTTTTTAGCCATTAGATTTACCTCCTATATTATTTTGCAAAAGGCATTCCAAGGCCTGTAAGCAATGCACGTGACTCTTCGTCAGTGTTAGCAGTAGTTACGATAACGATGTCAAGACCACGAGTTTTGTCAACGTCATCGAAGTTGATTTCTGGGAAAATCAATTGTTCTTTCACACCAAGTGTGTAGTTTCCACGTCCGTCAAATGATTTTGTTGGAACACCATGGAAGTCACGTACACGTGGAAGTGAAACTGAAACCAATTTATCCAAGAATTCGTACATACGTTCACCACGAAGGGTAACTTTTGCACCGATCGCAACACCTTCACGAAGACGGAAGCCGGCGATTGATTTTTTAGCTTTAGTGATAAGTGGTTTTTGACCTGAGATAAGTGCCAATTCTTCAGCAGCTTTTTCAAGGCTTTTAGCGTTTGATACAGCTTCACCAACACCCATGTTCAAAACGATCTTATCTACTTTAGGCACAGCCATCACTGATGAGTAGTTGAATTGTTCTGTCAAAGCAGGAACTACTTCATTAAGATATTTTTCTTTTAAACGATTTGCCATTATACTTCTCCTTTCCTTCGTGATTAATCAAGCACTTCGCCTGATTTTTTGTTGTAGCGAACTTTTTTACCGTCTACAAATTTGTAACCAACACGACCAGCTACACCATTTTTGTCCAAAACTTGAACGTTTGATACGTGGATAGCTGCTTCTTTCTCGATGATACCACCTTGAGGAAGCTCGTTAGTTGGACGTTGGTGTTTCTTAACGATGTTAACACCTTCAACGATAACTTTGTTTACTTTTGGAAGGGCAGTAAGGACAACAGCTTCTGTTCCCTTATCTTTACCAGCGATTACGCGAACTTTGTCGCCTTTTTTTACAAACATTAGGTTTCTCCTTGATTTTTCTTACGCCCATAAGGGCACCCTGGAGGTAAATCCAGGGGACTAGTTTGTTTCTGAAAATTAAAGTACTTCTGGAGCAAGTGACACGATCTTCATGAAGCCACCTTCACGCAATTCACGTGCAACTGGGCCAAAGATACGTGTTCCGCGAGGAGTTTTGTCTTCACGGATGATAACTGCTGCGTTTTCGTCAAATTTGATGTATGAACCATCAGCACGACGAGCACCTGATTTAGTACGAACGATAACTGCTTTAACAACGTCACCTTTTTTAACCGCACCACCAGGAGTAGCTTGTTTTACAGATGCCACGATAACATCACCGATGTTTGCAAATTTACGTCCTGAACCACCAAGAACTTTGATAGTCAAGATTTCGCGAGCACCGCTGTTGTCTGCGACTTTCAAACGAGTTTCTGTTTGAATCATTTCAGTTTTCTCCTTTCAGGTTTGATTAGATGATGACCGCTTCTTCAACAACTTCTACAAGACGGAAACGTTTTGTAGCTGAAAGCGGACGAGTTTCCATGATACGTACGATATCGCCTTCTTTGGCAACATTGTTTTCATCATGAGCTTTGTATTTTTTAGAGTAGTTAATACGTTTACCATAGACTGGGTGGTTACGTTTTGTTTCAACTACAACTGTGATTGTCTTGTCCATTTTGTCAGATACAACACGTCCAACAAGAACTTTACGATTATTGCGTTCCATTGAAATTTCTCCTTCCCTAGTCTATTATTTCGCTTCAGATTGAACTGTTTTGATACGAGCGATTTGTTTTTTAACTTCTTTCAAGCGAGCTGTTTGTTCCAATTGACCAGTAGCAGCTTGGAAACGAAGTTCAAACAATTCTTTTTTCAATTCGTTTTCGCGCTTCGCGAGTTCTTCTTGAGAAAGACCACGAAGTTCTTTAACAAATTCTTTTACTTCATTAAGTTTCATGCCTTCTCCTTATTCTGCTTCACGTTTTACGAATTTACATTTAACTGGCAATTTATGGCTAGCAAGACGAAGCGCTTCACGAGCGATCTCTTCAGATACACCAGCGATTTCGAACATCACTTTACCACGTTTAACTGGTGCTACCCAACCTTCAGGTGCCCCTTTACCAGATCCCATACGCACACCGATAGCTTTAGCAGTGTATGATTTGTGTGGGAAGATTTTAATCCAAACTTTACCACCACGTTTCATGTAACGAGTCATGGCGATACGAGCAGCTTCGATTTGGCGGTTAGTGATCCAGTGGCTAGTTGTAGCTTGAAGACCGTATTCACCGAATGCTACTTCTTTTCCACCTTTTGCTTCACCGCGCATTTTTCCACGGAATTCACGACGGTGTTTAACACGTTTAGGTACTAACATTGGTTATTTACCTCCTTTAGTGTTTTTGCGAGCTGGAAGAACTTCACCACGGTAGATCCATACTTTAACACCAAGTTTACCGTATGTAGTATCTGCTTCTTCCCAAGCGTAATCGATATCTGCACGAAGTGTGTGAAGTGGAACAGTTCCTTCAGAGTATCCTTCTGCACGGGCGATATCTGCACCGTTCAAACGACCTGATACTTGAGTTTTGATTCCTTTAGCTCCAGCACGCATTGCACGTTGGATTGCTTGTTTTTGTGCACGACGGAAAGCAACACGTTGCTCCAATTGACGAGCAATTCCTTCACCTACAAGGTGAGCATCCAAATCAGGTTGTTTGATTTCGATGATGTTGATGTGTACTTGTTTTCCAGTCAATTTGTTAAGTTTTGCACGGAGTGCATCAACGTTAGCACCACCTTTACCGATAACCATACCTGGTTTAGCAGTGTGAAGTGAAACGTTAACTTTGTTTACTGCGCGTTCGATTTCGATAGTTGAAACTGCTGCGTCAGCAAGTTCTTTTTGAACGAATTTACGGATTGCAAGATCTTCATGAAGGTAATCCGCGTATTCTTTTTCAGCATACCATTTGGCATCCCAATCACGGATGATGCCGACACGCATACCAATTGGATGTACTTTTTGACCCACGATTTTACCTCCTTATTTTTCTGCAACAGCTACAGTGATGTGAGCTGTACGTTTGTTGATTGGTGAAGCTGAACCTTTCGCACGTGGACGGAAACGTTTCATAGTTGGTCCTTCGTTTGCGAATGCTTCAGATACTACCAAGTTAGCTTTATCCAAACCAAAGTTGTTTTCAGCGTTAGCTACAGCTGAGTTCAAAACTTTCAAGATGATTTCAGCAGCTTTGTTTGGAGTGAATGTCAAGATTGCGATTGCATCGGCTACGCTTTTACCACGGATGTTATCAAGAACAAGACGTGATTTACGAGGTGAAACACGTACTGTACGAGCCATTGCTTTAGCTGAAGTAATTTCTGCCATTTATGTTCTCCTTATTTTCTACGTGTTTTCTTGTCGTCTGCAGCGTGACCTTTGTAAGTACGAGTTGGTGCAAATTCACCAAGTTTGTGACCTACCATGTCTTCTTGGATGTAAACAGGTACGTGTTTACGTCCGTCATAAACTGCAATAGTGTAACCAATGAAACTTGGGAAGATCGTTGAACGACGTGACCAAGTTTTAATAACTTTTTTCTTTTCGTCGTTAGCTTGAGCTTCAACTTTTTTCATCAAATGCTCATCGACGAAAGGTCCTTTTTTAAGACTGCGTCCCATTTTTATATTTTCTCCTTTAAATGTTGTACCACAGCGGCTTGCGCTCACAAGGAGCGCTACCGAGCTGGCGGATTTACTAGTTGCTTAAGCGACTAGTTTAATATTATTTCTCGTTGCGACGACGAACGATAAGTTTGTCAGATTTCGCTTTCTTGTTACGAGTTTTAAGACCAAGAGCAGGTTTGCCCCATGGAGTAGATGGTGCTTTACGACCAACTGGTGCTTTACCTTCACCACCACCGTGTGGGTGATCGTTAGGGTTCATTACAGAACCACGAACTGTTGGGCGGATACCTTTCCAACGGCTACGTCCTGCTTTACCAAGGTTTACAAGTCCATGTTGTTCGTTTCCGACAACACCAACTGTAGCACGACAAGTTCCAAGAATCATACGAACTTCACCTGATTGAAGACGAACAAGAACGTATTTACCTTCAGAACCCAATACTTGAGCAGATGCTCCAGCAGCACGTACCAATTCACCACCACGACCTGGTTTCAACTCGATGTTGTGGATCAAAGTACCAACTGGAATGTTAGCAAGTGGAAGAGCGTTTCCGACTTTGATATCTGCTTCTGGACCTGAAACGATACGTTGACCAACTTCAAGACCTTTTGGAGCGATGATGTACGCTTTCACACCGTCAGTGTAGTGTACAAGAGCGATGTTTGCAGAACGGTTTGGATCGTACTCAATTGTTTTAACAACTGCTTCAACGTTGTCTTTGTTACGTTTGAAGTCAACCAAACGGTAGAAACGTTTGTGTCCACCACCTTGGTGACGAACTGTGATACGACCGTTGTTGTTACGACCAGCCTTGCTCTTCAATGCAACAAGCAATGATTTTTCAGGAGTGCTTGTTGTGATTTCAGCGAAATCCAAAGAAGTCATATTACGGCGACCGTTTGTTGTTGGTTTATAAACACGAATTCCCACGATATTTCCTCCTTAGATTATTCAGCTTCAGCAGCAAACAACTCGATTGCTTTTGAATCAGCTGTAAGTGTGATGATAGCTTTTTTAGTTTTGTTAGTAAAACCAGTGTAACGTCCAACACGTTTAGCTTTTGGTTTTACGTTGATTGTGTTAACATTTGCAACTTTAACACCTTCGAAAGCAGCTTCAACAGCTTGCTTAATCAAAAGTTTGTGTGCACGAGTGTCAACTTCAAATACATATTTTCCTGCTTCAAGTTGAGCCATTGAGCTTTCAGTGATTACAGGTTTTTTGATAACATCATACAAATTCATTATGCAAGAACCTCCTCGATTTTAGAGATAGCTGCTTGAGTAACAAGAAGTTTGTCACTATTTGCGATGTCAAGAACACTTGCAGTTGTAGCAGTCGCAACTTTCACGTTTGGAAGGTTACGAGCTGAGAGAGCTGCGAATTCGTTTCCTTCTTCAAGAATAACAAGGACTTTAGAATCGATGCTCAAAGCTGCAAGAACTTTTGCAAATTCAGCAGTTTTTGGAGCTGTAAATTCAAGAGAATCAACGGCTACAAATTTATTTTCAGCAACTTTTTCTGAGTAAACAGATTTAAGCGCAAGGCGACGAACTTTTTGAGGAAGTTTGTACGCATAGCTACGTGGAGTTGGTCCGAAGACGATTCCACCACCACGCCATTGTGGAGAGCGGATAGAACCTTGACGAGCACGTCCAGTTCCTTTTTGACGCCATGGTTTGCGTCCGCCACCTGAAACAGCTGAGCGGTTTTTAACTGCGTGAGTTCCTTGACGAAGGCTAGCACGTTGGCTGATGATCACATCAAACACAACAGATTCATTTGGTTCGATACCAAAGATTGCATCGTTAAGAACAACTTCGCCCGCTTGTTTACCAGTTTGGTCGAATAATGTTACATTTGCCATTTTGACTGTATTCCCCTTTCCTTATTATTTACCAGCTTTAACTGCTGATTTGATAGTGATAAGAGATTTCTTAGCACCTGGTACGTTACCTTTGATAAGGATAACGTTCTTTTCTGGAACAACTTGTACAACTTCAAGGTTTTGAATTGTTACACGGTCACCACCCATACGTCCTGCAAGGTTTTTACCTTTGAATACGCGGTTAGGTGCAACAGGTCCCATAGAACCTGGACGGCGGTGGTAACGAGAACCGTGAGCCATTGGTCCACGTGATTGTCCGTGGCGCTTGATAACACCTTGGAAACCTTTACCTTTAGAAGTACCAGTTACGTCAACAACGTCTCCAGCCGCGAATGTTTCAACTGTGATTTCAGCACCAACTTCCAAGCCTTCAACGTTTTTGAATTCACGAATGAAGCGCTTAGGAGCCGTGTTAGCTTTCGCTACATGTCCTTTAGCAGGTTTGTTGCTCAATACTTCGCGTTTGTCATCAAAACCAACTTGGATAGCGTTGTATCCGTCTGTTTCAACAGTTTTAACTTGAAGAACAACGTTTGGAGTTGCTTCAATAACTGTTACAGGGATCAATTCGCCAGCTTCAGTGAAGATTTGAGTCATTCCCACTTTTTTCCCTAAGATTCCTTTTGTCATGAGAAAATAGTTCCTTTTCTATATTTTTTATTCAAAAAGTTTTTAACGAGCGTTTTTTATGCTCAAGTTATCAAGCTTTAGATTAAAGTTTGATTTCTACGTTTACACCACTTGGAAGATCCAATTTCATCAAAGCATCAACTGTTTTTTGAGTTGGGTTAACGATATCGATCAAACGTTTGTGTGTACGCATTTCAAATTGTTCGCGAGAATCTTTATATTTGTGAGTCGCACGAATGATTGTGTAGAGGCTACGTTCAGTTGGAAGTGGGATTGGACCCGCAACTTGCGCACCTGTACGAGTAGCTGATTCTACGATTTTTGCAGCCGCTGTGTCAAGCGTACGGTGTTCGTAAGCTTTCAAACGGATACGGATTTTTTTGTTTGCCATCTTTTTCTCCTTTTCGTCTATTTAAGATAATAGGCTAGCTCCACAAGAAAACCGACGCGGTGTTGCGTGGCAATGCAACCGAGCGTGTCGCAACCTCTTGCATCAAAGCTAAGGCTGTAATTTACAGCACCATAATAGAATAACACAAAGCCCCTGCGATTGCAAGGGATTTGTTGCTGTTTTTTTAAAATTTTTAACATGAAAATGTTTTCTTTTTTGGTGGGTCATTTATTTAAGTATTTTATGGAAGAAAGTTACTCTCTCTTCACCTGTTCATAGCTTTCTTTTCCGTCATTAAGCTTGTCCCAAATCACTACTTGCCCACTTTTGAGAGATTTTTGCACATCGATAATTCGTTGATTGGAAGAACCTCGAAACTGGAGCATGAGATTTCTCTTAGTTCGATCGTATCGTCCATCGACAAGAATGTCAATCAATGATAAGAGTTCCAGTTTATCTGGAGTTTCCAACAACATTTCTTCCCATGTATAGCCCGTCCAGGACCAGATGTCTTTGTCTGGCAATTCCTTCCGGATACGTTTCACGAGTGGCAAAAGGATTCCTGTATTAAGGAAGGGTTCTCCTCCTAATAAAGTCAAGCCTTGAACATAAGGTTGAGCGAGATCTTCCATGATCTGTTCTTCTAATTCTGCTGTATAAGGAATGCCAGCATTAAAAGACCAAGTCGCAACATTATAACATCCCTCGCAGTGAAACATGCAACCTGATACATAGAGGGAGTTACGCACACCCTCTCCATCTACAAAGTTGAAGGCCTTGTAATCAATAATCCGCCCTTGACTGAGTTCTTCGCTTTTCCATTCTTGTGGTTTTGGATTATTCATTCGCTACCTCTATCCAATAACGCTCGACTCCATTACGAACATCCTCAAGGAGCCCACCATTTGCTAAAATGACTGCTCTGCTAGCAGGATTATTCACGCTACAGGTCACAAGCGTTCTCTTGATGTTCTTTTCCTTAGCAACTTGCAAGCCCTGACGGAGAGTTTCCTTAGCATAACCCTTGACTCTTTCTGATGGACGAATGGAGTAGCCAATGTGACCAGCATAATTCAATAAACCCTCATTCAGTCTCAATCGCAGATTCAAAAATCCTAGAGCACGGCCTACATCATCAAATGATACAAATTGAATAGAAGGAACACGATTTTCAGGCAAGTTTATTCCCATCTCTTTTTGCATATTTGTTTCCAACCACTCTTCATACACAAAGTTCTCTGTATCCCAGAAACCACCGTCGTGAAGCGACTGATATTTTTCAAATTCCTCCATCATGTCTATAACAGCCTTCTTATCTACTATTGTCGGTCTGCGTAATTCCATCCTTACCTCCCACTATGAGAAAAGCGAGAGTTGACTCTCACTTTTATTTTTTCTTGTTCTTGTTTAAAAATTGTTCTCTGAGGTTGAGCAAGCGTTCTTTTTTACCAGCTCCACCTTTAGAGTGTTTCTCGTGATAACGGGTCACTTGTGCACGCCCCTTATCGTCTAATTGATATTTTCCCATTTCATTTCTTTCTAATTGGTTACTTGATGGCCAGCTATTTTAATCGTTGAACCATTCATATGTTTGACACGCGCTGCGATTTCCTTGTGACGGCCATTGACCATAGGTCTCGCTTGAGGATTACCTAAATAGCCACAAGTTCGTTTAACAACATCTACTGTTTTAGGGTCGCTATTGCCACAGTTAGGACAAGCAAAACCCCTCTCAGTTGGTTCAAAATCCCCTTCAAAGTCACACTTGTAGCAACGGTCTATTGGTGTATTGGTCCCAAGATAGCCCACACGGTCATAGGCATAGTCCCAGACAGCTTCCAAGGCCTTTGGATTTTGCTGAAGGACTGGATACTCACAATAATGGATGAAACCACCCGACGCACCTGCTTCTGGATAGACTTTCTCAAAATCCAATTTTTCAAACGGTGTTGGATTTTTACGAACATCGTAGTGGAAAGAGTTGGTGTAGTATTCCTTATCTGTAATATCAGGAATAGAGCCAAACTTGTCTGTATCTAGTCGACAAAAACGGTCTGTCAAACTTTCAGATGGTGTTGAGTAGATAGAGAAATGATAGCCATATTGATCTGACCACTCTTCTACACGGCGTTTCATATCGCGAATGATGTCTAGCGTGAATTCCTTAGCATCTGGATTACTTTCCCAGCTGTTACCAAAGAAAACTGTCGCTACTTCGTACAAACCGATATAGCCTAGTGAAACTGTCGCACGACGATTCTTAAAGAGCTGGTCAACGCTTTCTTCTTTACCTAGACGATGACCAAAAGCACCGTATTGATAAAGGATAGGAGCATTTGCTGGTGTTGCTTCCTTGGTCCGTTCGACACGATAAACTAGAGCATCTTCTGCAATGTTCATCCGCTCGTTAAAGATTTCCCAGAACTTATTCATATCACCTTCAGACTCAAGGGCAATACGAGGAAGATTGACCGTCACCACCCCTAGATTCATACGGCCAGAGTTAACTTCAACTCCATTTTCATCCTTCCATCCTTGAAGGAATGAACGACATCCCATCGGAACCTTGAAGGAACCTGTCAATTCGATAATCTTATCATAAGACAAGACATCTGGGTACATCCGCTTGGTTGCACACTCAAGAGCCAACTGCTTAATGTCGTAGTTGGGAGTCCCTTCTTCTAAGTTGAGTCCTCTTTTAAGCGTGAAGATAAGTTTAGGGAAGATAGCTGTGCGGTGTTCTGAACCAAGTCCCTTGATTCGGATGTTCAAGATAGCTTTTTGAATTTCACGCTCAAAACGATTGGTTCCCAGACCAAAACCTAGTGAAGTAAAAGGTGTTTGCCCATTTGAAGTGAAGAGAGTATTGATTTCATACTCGAGAGATTGCATGGCATCATAGATATCTTTTTGGGTTTTCTTCCAAGCGTAATCTTCCCGTTTGTCAGGTAAGACCCATTCTTCCGCATCCTTGAGGTGTTTTTGGTAATTCTTCTCTGCATAAGGCGCCAAAACTTCATCGATACGGTCAGCTGAACAGCCACCGTACTGGCTAGAAGCAACGTTGGCGATAATTTGAGAAATCTGAGCTGTCGCAGTCTGGATAGACTTGGGACTTTCTACCTCTGCATTTCCAATCTTAAAGCCATTCTCCAACATACCTTTAAAATCAATCAAACAGCAGTTAGTCATAGGTGTGTAGGGGCTATAATCCAAATCATGATAGTGGATATCCCCCTTTTGGTGGGCATTGGCTACGTGCTTAGGGAGCATTTGCAGTCCGATTGATTTCCCAACAATCCCCGCCGTCAAATCACGCTGGGTATTAAAGACATCGCTGTCTTTATTAGCATTTTCATTGACAACGGCCTGGTCTTTGTTGAGAAGTTTATGGATGCTAAAGTTGATATCTGTCGCTTTTGAACGCTCAAAATCCCTTTGTGTCCGATAAGTAATATACTCCTCAGCTAGCGCATATTCTTTGGCTTCAAGGAGTTCATGTTCTACGATATTTTGAATTTCGTAAATCTTAACCCCCTGCGGAAAACGACTATGAATTTCTGTGACAATTCGCTCGGTCAGAGCATTTAGGCGCTTTTCAACCAAGGGTGTCACATCCATAACCTTGTCAGCCGCCTTGTGGAGAGCCTTGTCAATCTTGTCCACATCAAATACAACACGTCTCCCATCTCGTTTCTCGACGAAGAGAGTTGGCAAAATTGTAATTTTTTCTTCTAGTGCAATCATATGCATGCTCTTTTCTAAAATGTTCTTTCTAAAAAGTATTATACCACTCTAAAAAGAAAAATCAATATCTTGTGTTAAAAATCCTAAAATTTTTAAAAATACACAAGATATTGATTTAGTTATTTAATTTTATAGACTTTAAACTCTGAGTAATCAGTCTTTACTGGTTGGTAATTTTCTTTTAAGAGTGTCTCCACTTCAGACCAGACTGCTACCTTATCGTTCACCACAATCACCTTAGGTTGGTTTTCTTTCAAGTCATTGAGTAAACTAGTTTTATTCTCTTCTGTACTCGTGTAAAGAAGAGGTGATGGGAACATGGATCCAGCCAAACGCTGGCTTTCTTTATACATCTGAACATGTGAATCCCAAATATAGATTTGGTCACCATCACTCGTCTCTTGTTTGACTCTGTCTACTACTTGATGTTGTTCTCTATAAGAAGCTGGATGCAAGACAAAACGAGCCACAAAAGGAATTGCAATCAGATAAACCACCACTAGGATCGGTAGGTAGAGATTTCCCTTCATGAATTTTTTCCATAGAGTAGGAACTTCCTCTCTTCTCCGACGACGAGCTCCCCTAGCTGAATGTTTCCCACGAATACTGGTCATCAAAAGAAGGAGTAAAGACGGAAGGATTAGAATCAAACGCGAACCGTGAAGAGGTTCTTGAGAAAAAAGCAACAAGGCTAATACAAATAAGAAAGTAAAACTAGCTGGTACTGAAATAACATATAATCTTGATGCCTTTGATTGGAACAATCCTAGAAAAACAAGGAAGAGAGCTCCTAAACCAAAGGTCAACAAACCATAGAATACAACATTATCCATTAGTTGAGGATTCAAGACCTGAAGGGAATCAATCGGATATAAAAGACTCCCTAGAGCCTCTCCAAAACCACCTGAAGCAAGAACATAATATCCTACTGGGTAAAAGATGAGAGAAAAGCCAAGTGCTGCTGCAAAAAACTGATAAACTCCATGAGCAAGGCGGCCATGCCCAACATTAAAGACAAATAAACCAATCGTTACTACTGCAATAAAGAAAAGACTTGTAAGAGGCTCTATGAAAAATGATAGGGCCAAGAAAATCCCCAGACGTAGAAATCCCTTGTCATGGTTAGGATTTGATAGATAAGCTGCTATGAACGAAAATCCTGCAAACAGAAATGGCAAAGCTAAAATCGTAGCATATCCTCCTCCAAAACCGAGACCGGATACCAAAATATAAAATATGGTTAAGAGTTGCTTGGCTTGCTCCCTTTGTCCCGTCAGATAGTCAGTTGAAGAAAAGAGGAAATAACCTCCTCCTAAGAGGGCTAGCCATTCTACCAAGGCAAAAAGAATGCCTCCTTGGGTGATGTAAAGTAGCAAGTAATAAATAAGACCGTGACTAGCATAATAGCTACTGTAGAGCTGTCCTCCCTGATGCCAAGCCCACCCTATATACAAATCCTGCGCCTGAGAGGGACTTACCATATCTAAAAGTAAAGGTATCACCACAGAAAAAAACGTTGCAATCGTACTTCCAATGATGAGTCTGAAAAACGGGAAAGCTACCTGTTCTTCTTTTTCTACATGAGATTCAAGGTTCCTATCCAATCTATTTTCAATGTCATTACTCTGTATCGTTTCGGATACTTCTTCGATTCTGCCATATACAGCCATGTCGTTTCTCCTATTCAATTTATCTGTCTTAGTATATCAAAAAGACCTAAAATTGTCAGCTTGCGATGGCTGTTTGAGTGATTTTTTGCATAGTTTCACAAAGGTTTCAATTTCCCGAAATCGGTGTAAATGCGTCTGTTTAAATGACATGATATAATCCAATTCTTTCTGAGTCAGCATCATTCCCCCTCTATCTTTCTATTCGTAAAAGGCAAGAAAAATAGGACTGGGTTGTGTCCTAAGTCCTAGATTTCTTATAAGATTGGGGCAAATAACTGGGCAATTTCCTTAATCAATTTTTGATACCAGCTATTTTTTATCGTATGAGGGAAAATTTCTTGAGATACTGAAAAAATCTCCTCAAAATCTTTTTGAATCTCTGTGATTGATGCCGTTTTATATAGCAAAACTGCATCTTCATAGTGATGAAGCAAACTTCTATAATCTAAATTAATGGTTCCAACTGCAGCAAAGTCCTTATCCACTAGGATTTGTTTACTGTGGATAAAGCCTGGACTATACTCAAAAATCCTTACTCCTGCTGACAACAAATCCGGATAGGCCCCTCTTGTTATGAGCTGGATTAATTTTTTATCCGGAATGAAAGGAGTCACGATGCGGACATCAACACCTCTCATGGCTGCATTTTTAATACTCTCAGTTAAATCATAGTCAATAATCAAATAGGGGGTTGTGATATAGACTGAATCAGTAGCCTGATTAATCAAACTTTGATAAACTTTTTTCCCTACCTGAGTACGGAAGATGGGCTTGGGTCCACTACCGTAAGGAATGCAGAGCCCTTGGCCAGAACAAGGCTGATTTTCCAAGTGATACTGGTCAAAATCGCTGATTTCCCCACGATTAATGTACCAAGTCATCAAAAAGAGACGGGTGAGAGCCTTGACACCAGGGCCATCTAAGCGAATCCCACTGTCCTTCCAGTAGCCAAAACGTTCTACATGGTTGATGTACTCATCAGCTAAGTTAATACCTCCTGTATAAGCTACCTGACCATCTATGACCAGAATTTTACGATGGTCACGATTGTTGTAAGCCACCGTCAAGCGAGGAACCACCTTGTTAAATTTATGGGCTTCAATTCCTCGACTACGAAGCTGAATAGTATAGTCTCCAGGTAAAGTCGCCATACAGCCGATATCATCATAGAGCATCTTGACCTCTACACCCTGAGCGGCCTTTTGCTCTAGTATATCTAGTATGCTATTCCACATCAGACCTTCTTCGACAATATAGTACTCTAGAAAGATAAATTTCTCAGCTTTCTTGAGGTCTTCCAACATATGTTGCCACATGCTTTCACCCGAAGAAAAGAATTGTGAATCTGTTCGATCATAGACATCGGCATTGCTATCCATACTTAGCAAAGATTTGATAACTCCGTAAGCCGCCTTATCATCTTCCTTCAATTTCTGGCGGAGAGCTTTACTGTTATCCTCCCGAAAATGCATGGAACCAAGTTTGTCCAACTGCTTGATTTCTTTTTTGGACAATCGCCTTTCACCAAACATCAGATAGAGCAAGGGGCCGATGACAGGAACAAAAGTTACCACTAACCACATTACTTTACTTTCAGGCGCCATTGAACGATTGACAATTGCGACAATAGTCGCCATACTCATAAAAATTAAGACAATTACCCATAGAATAGGGGCCATACTCCCTAAATAGAGAAAGAAACCAAAAACAAGACAAAGTTCAAGTAGCATAATCGAAAGACTAAAGCCATACTTGGACATCAATAATTGAAATTTTCTATATTTCATATCCCCTCCTTGATATTTTGATACTCAATGAAAAGCAAAGAGCAAACTAGGAAGCTAGTCGCAGGTTGCTCAAAACACTGTTTTGAGGTTGCAGATGGAAGCTGACGTGGTTTGAAGAGATTTTCGAAGAGTATGAATGCTAAAAACAGGTAATTAATACTAGTATAACGCAGGTATTCGGTAGAAGGCAAGTATTTATAATCATTTTTCTGAGTAAAAGCAAAAGAGACTGACAAAACCAGTCTCCTTCCAGTCTATTTTGATAAAACAATGCGATCAGACGCTTCTCTATCCCTATCGTCAATAATCATCTGATTGCCATTAATTGCATAAATCTTGGCATCATCCCCAATAATCATGCGTTGATTAGCGGCATCGAAGCTAACCTGCTTGATTTCTTGATCTCCGTCAGTTTCTACCTGTGTCCATGTACCAGTTGTTCCAGTTACCACTAAAGTGATACGGTCTCCTTCGTCCTGACCAGTATAAGTTCCATCAATATTGGTTGGTTGAGCCTCAGGCGTATTTTGTGAAGAACTTGTCGCTGCCTGGTTTGAATTTTCTGCCGAAGATGAAGCAGCAGGTTGTGATTGCTGAGTTTGTTGTGTTTGCGATTGAACTACTGGTTGTTGAACTCTTTGTGAACAAGCTACTAAGAGACTAAGACTTGCTAAAGAAGCAAGAGAAAGTGTGAATCTTTTTAATTTCATGATGAATTTCCTTTCTGCTACCAATGTAGAGAATGTTTCTTCTAACTGATAGTTCCCCTAGTATAACAAGTTCCAAAAAGGAGGTCAATTTATCTGCTCATGGGTCAGTAGGTGGCTCCGTACTTCTGAGATAAAATAGAGAGATCCTGTAACAAACAACAAATCCTGGGTATCGGCTCTTTCTTCGAAACTGCTGATAAATTCGCGATAAGAAGGAATTACATCGTAACCTGTTATATCTGTCTCATCTAAAGAACCCTGATAGTCAAAGCCGGTCACCTTGAGTTCCACCTGAGGCAAATTTTCAGTTAGATAAGCCAACATCCCTTGATAATCCTTCCGTTTCAAGGCTCCAAATAGGATTTGAGGACGATATCCTTCCTGCTCTTTTTCTTTGATAAACTCAACCAAGCGAGTCAAGGCAGGGAGATTATGGGCACCGTCCAAGTAGATATGAGAACGAATACGCTCCAAACGTCCAGCCCAATGGGTCTTCTCCAAAGCTCGTCTTACAGCCTGCTCATCAACAACTTCCTTTCTTTCTCCCATAAAAAGAAGAAAAGTTTGCAACGCCAAGGCCGCATTCTCCTGCTGATAAGCTCCTTCTAAACCTATTTTCAGCCGCGAAATATTTAGTAAAGAACTTGAAAAATCGCCATTCAGCATTGAAAAATCTTGGCCTGCCTGATAAAGGTCAACAGCTAAAGATTCGGCTTTTTTCTGACAAACAAGACTAGCTTCTGAAGGCAATTTTGCAATCACTGCCTTCTTACCAGTCTTGAAAATACCAGCTTTCTGCTCTGCGATTGCTTCTAGACTATCGCCCAAGGTCTCCTGGTGGTCAAGCCCAATGGAGGTGATGACAGCAAGCTCTCCAGTTACCACATTGGTCGTGTCAAGTAAGCCACCAATTCCCACTTCTAGTAAAACCAAATCCACCTCTTGCTCCCTAAAATAGAGGAAAGCAATCAAGGTCAGCAATTCAAAAAAGAACAACTGGTCATGAGTCTGCAGAAGCGTCTTTTCCATCTCCTTGACCTGCTCAGCTAAACGGATAAAGTCTGCGTCTGCTATAGGTTGTCCATTAATGCAGATTCGGTCATTGACGGAGACAATATGAGGGGAGGTAAAGGTCGCAACTTTCTTTCCATGCCCCATAAATATTCCCCTCATAAAAGCAATGGTAGAACCTTTCCCATTAGTCCCTGTCACATGGATAATAGGATAAGACTTCTCAGGATTTCCTAACAAATCCACCGCTTCTTGCATTCGGCCCAAACCTGATCGAAAATTCAAACCAATCCGACTATGAAGCCATTCTTCTACTTCAAACATATACCTCTCCTCGACAAAAGTATAATCAATTACCTAGCAAAATTCCATAGATAATAAAAACGAGGTCAGGATTTTCGTCCCAACCTCTTACCTGGTTAGCTAATCACTAGCTACTATAAATTTTAATGTGGGGTAAAACATCCACTGAACATTCCAACTCTTCTAATTTCTAGGAGTTGGGGTGATACAGTCTCCCAGACTTACTGACGGTTTTTATTTTTAGCGTCAGGCTAAAAACGTCCCCCGGACGTTCCAACTCTTCCAATTTCTGGGAGTTGGGCTGATACAGTCTCCCAGACTTACTGACGGTTTTTATTTTTAGCGTCAGGCTAAAAACGTCCCCCGGACGTTTTTACTCCTCCATAAAACTATTGAAGACTTCTTCAATCATGTTCCATTCGTCTTCTGAGTCTTCTGGGATTGGTTGCAATTCGCCTTCTGTTCCATCTTCGTTTTCGATGAATGAGTATGCTTGGATTTCAACTTGTCCGTCTTCGTCTTCTTCTGCGTTAACTGGTACTAGAAGAACATAGTTTTTACCAAATTCTTCTTTTCCATCAATGGTCAAAAGGATTTCAAACAAGGTTTCATTTCCCTGCTCATCTACTAGTGTAATTAATTCACGTTCTTCGTGGTCGTGGTTATGATCGTGTGACATAGCCTCTCCTTTGTATTAAAATTTTCTATCTAAATAATTTTGTAAAATCAGCTGAGCTGCTAACTTATCAATGACTTTCTTGCGCTTATTGCGGCTAATATCTGCTTGTTCAATCAACATGCGCTCTGCGGCAACTGTTGTCAAGCGTTCATCTTGATAGTCTACTGGTAAACCAAAAAGCTCTTCTAGCTTTGCTCCGTATGCTTGACTAGCTTCCACGCGCGGTCCGCTTGTATTGTTCATATTTTTAGGTAAGCCCACTACAAATCGTTCCACCTTGTAAGTGTCAACCAACTCCTTAACGCGATCAAAACCAAATTGACCTTGCTCCTCATTGATTTGGATGATTTCAAGCCCTTGAGCTGTAAAACCGAGCGGATCGCTAATAGCCACCCCTACCGTTTTTGAACCGACGTCCAATCCCATAATTCTCATAGGTTATAGATCGACTCCTTGTCCTTTAAGGTAGTAGCGGACCAATTCCTCAACGATTTCATCACGCTCATACTTACGGATTTGATTTCGTGCATTATTATAACGAGGAACGTAGGCAGGGTCTCCACTCAATACGTAACCTACGATTTGGTTAATTGGGTTGTAGCCCTTATCGTTCAACGAAGCATAGACATCAGTCAAAGTTTCGCTAATTTCTTTTTTATTGGAATCGTCCAATTTAAAACGTACTGTTTCTTCAGTAAATCCCATTCTAACACCCTCTTTCCTTAGAATAGTACCATTATAGCATAATTCCTTACGTTCTACAATTCAGGCAGTCTATTTATTTGGATTTTCTATTGTTCTGTCGCACCATTTGCCAATCGGTCTGAAATATATTTGCTTGGTTCATTCTTCAAGAGATTTTCTAAACCAATGTTCTTCAAATATTCCAACTGAGAAGCCTTCTTGACATCCAGAACTTGAAAATCAAAACTAGTCGTTGTTTGAAGTTCGGTTGCACTCAATAGTTTAGTTTCAAGCTTAAATCCTGCTAATTTACGAGCTTCTACGATGGATTCGTCTTTCTCTTCCGCCTCGAGAAGAGCTTTTTGGGTTTCTTCCACTCCATGTTGGTCAATATAAGTCTTCAACTCATCTGAGACTGGACGCTTTTGTTGAATCGTTAAGGTCAAAAAAGTCTTGTCTTTATAAGTAATGGTTTGGGTTTGCTGGCTACCATCATCTGATTTCGGCAAAACCAAAGTCTTGGTTACAACTGTATTCTTCTCGGCATTTTCAATAACTGGCAATGCCGACTGAAGCGTATCCTTTTCTGTTTTTGTAGCCGGTCCAGTTTCTTTTTTCTGTCCGCAACCAACCAGGACAAAAAGGAAAGCTAGACTAACAAGAACAATTTTTTTCATTTCTCTCTTCTTTCTTTTTGAAATTAAAATAAGACTGGGAGTTGCTCCCAGCCTTGATGTTTATAGAGCTGCACGCAAACGTGCTTCTGCATTTTCTACATTACGGACAGAGCGTGGTAGGAAGGCACGAATATCGTCTTCCTTGTAGCCAACTTGCAGGCGTTTTTCATCCACAAGGATTGGGCTCTTTAAAATTCTCGGTGTTTCCATAATCAGATTGAGGACTTCATTGACACTCAAATCTTCAATATCCACTCCAAGGGCTTTGGCATAGCGATTTTTAGACGAAACGATGCTGGCTATTCCGTTATCTGTTTTTGTCAGAATATCCAGTAATTCTTCTCGCGTAATTCCTTCTTTACCAAGATTTTGTTCTTTATAACTTAACTGGTGGGCATTGAGCCAGGTTTTTGCTTTTTTACAGCTAGTACAACTTGAGACTGTATAAATTTTAATCATGTACCTACCCCTTTCGCTACATGTTACTATCAGTTTAGTCTATTATACCATAAAAAACATCCGACTTGCGACCTATTTTTAAATTTTTTTAACTTTTTTCGTCATTTTCGTACTTTTTTCTTGACAAAATGAAATTTACAGCCATTCTTGATATTTTTTGATATAGATTTTTTTCACAATTGTCACGCTAATCATATACAAAATAATGATGAAAAGTAAAAAGATGAAATAAATCGGTTTTAAAGGAGTTAGATGAAGTAGGATTGCGAGTGGACTATAGGGAAGGAAGGTCACAAAGGCTGCAGCCAATAAGGTTGTCACAAGGACTAGCCAAGCTGGACGACTTTGTAAAAAGGGAATTTTGGCTGAACGCAGCATATGGATAACCATGGTCTGTGACCACATGGACTCGATAAACCAACCTGTCTGAAACAAGACAATAAATCCTACGGCAGACTCCGCTCCATGAACATAAGCTTGACCTGTTGTCATGGGTACAATGATAAAATAAAGCAAACTGAAGGTCAAAATATCAAAGGCAGAAGAGATAGGCCCCATCCAAACCATGAAACGTGTGATGGACTTAGCTTCCCAGGTATGCGGATTTCTCAAAAAATCTTTATCCACCTTGTCAAAAGGCAAGGCAATACAAGACAAATCATAGACTAGATTTAGGATAATCAAATGGACTGGAGCCATCGGTAAAAATGGTAAAAAGATTCCAGAAACCAAAAGGGATAAGATATTCCCAAAATTAGAACTCACTGTCATTTTGATATATTTGGTCATATTGGCATAGACCTTACGCCCTTCAACAAGTCCTTTTTCAAGTACCATGAGATCCTTATCAAGTAGGATAACATCAGCTGTTTCTTTGGCAATATCTACTGCTGTATCAACAGAAATCCCCACATCTGCAACTTTCATAGAAGGAGCATCATTGATCCCATCTCCCATATAGCCAACAGCATGACCATTAGCCTTAAATTGCAAAATAATCCTCGCTTTTTGGTCAGGTGAAAGCTTGGCAAAGACTGTTACCTCCTCTACGGCTTGAGCCAATTCTTGATCACTCATCTGGTCAATTTCAGACCCTAACAGCATCTGATTGATATCCAAACCAACCTTTTCACAGACTGCTTGGGTAACTTTTTCGTTGTCTCCCGTCAAAATCTTTGTTTGAACCCCATGTTCTAACAGAGCCTTAATTGCTGGTGCTGCAGATGGTTTAGGAGGATCTAGGAAGGCTAAATAACCAGTTAGAATCATATCCCCTTCGTCATCAACTGTATAGGCATGGCCTTCCCTCAAACCTGACTTATAGGCCACTCCCAAGACACGCAAACCTTGTTGATTTAGTTGTCTGACTTCTGCTAAAATTTCTTCTCTAATAACATCTGTCAAGGGAGTAATCACTCCTTGGTATTCCGCATAACTGGAAATCGTCAACATCTCCTCTAGGGCACCCTTGGTTACCAAACTAACAACTTCGTGTTCATCCTTAACGATAACACTCATCCGTCTACGTTCAAAATCAAAGGGAAGCTCATCTATTTTTTGAAAAGTTTGAGCCAGATTTTGCAAGAGGGCGTGTTCTTTTGCTTCCTTTTCAGTCCGTTTGATGATGGCTCTGTCCATCAAATTTTTCAAGCCCGTTTGAAAATAAGAATTGAGATAAGCTCGTCTCAAGACGGTCAAATCCAAGCGTCCGTGGATGTCCAAGGGATATTCAAGGACAATTTCGTCTTGGGTTAGAGTTCCTGTCTTATCTGTACACAAAATATCAATCGCCCCTAAGTCCTGTATGGCATTGAGTTTCTTGATAACCACTTTTTCCTTGGCCATAATGATGGAGCCTTTTGCTAGACTGGCCGTGATAATCATAGGAAGCATCTCAGGTGTAAGCCCAACACCAACACTCAAAGCAAATACGCCAGCTTCCAACCAGTCGCCATCTGTTAAACCATTGGACAAGAAAACGATGGGCACCATGACCAGCATCAAACGAATCAAGAGCCACGAAATACTATTCATTTCTCGCTCAAACGAAGTAGGCTCGTCATAGGTGTTCAAAGTCTGCTCAATGGCCCCCATCATGGTATCATCACCAACCGCCAAAACCACGGCCTTAGCACTACCAGACAAGACATTGGTTCCCATAAAGGCGAGCGCTTCTGCTTCCAGCAGACTATCAGATTGTTGAACTGTTGCCTTGGTCAAGGCCAATTTTTCAACCGATTCACTTTCACCTGTCAAGCCCGACTGTTGTACAAAGAAATCGCGCGACTCAAATAAAAGAAGATCTGCTGGAATCATGTCTCCAGCGCTTAATTTAACCACGTCACCTACTACCAAATCATCGATAGGTACTTCTTGGATTTCTCCTTGACGAATGACAGTCGCTGTGTTGACAATCATTTTTGATAGATTGGTCGCAGCCTTATCACTACGGAGTTCTTGGACAAAGCGTATGCCACCAGAAATGAGGACTAGGACAACGATGATAATGGAAGTTGTCGGATCTTCTTGACCTGGTTTTGCCAACCAGACATTGGTCACCAAGGAAATCATGGCGATGACCAGCAAGATGATGGTAAAAGGATTGATAATGGATTCGTAAATCTTTTTGAGGATACTGTCTTCTTGACCCTTTGTGATGGTATTTTCGCCATATAGGTCACGATTTTTCTCCACCTGCTCCTCAGTCAAGCCTGTTAGACTTGTCTTATAAAAAGATAGAGTTTCGTTTAAAGATGTATGAATAGCTGTTGCTAATCTTTCTTTTGTAGTTTTCATTGGTTTCTCCTATCTGTATGAATGATGTGTTTCATACACAGAGACCAATCACTTTATAAGGGTAGAACGACACAAATCAGCGATTGGCTGTGTATGTGCGGTTCCGGGTGATCGTCAATTTGCATCGTCTATCTCCTTTCTTTGATTTAAACAGTAGAAAATCCCACCATAAAATGGCAGGATTAAAAAACTAATTATCTGTTTTTCGTTCAAGCTTTAACTCCATAGGGCAATGTAATGAGCTTAGTCTTGGCCTTCGCGACCAGGACTGTTGACCAACGAGTAGTGTCTCCACTGCTTTGCGGTAGTCATCCGTATCCCTATGGTAGCCTCACCTACCGTTTTCGTCTTTCAGTATAAACCTTTAAAATTTAAAAGTCAATCATCTGAGTTGTTTAATTCTTAGATAACTATCAACTCTTTTGGAGCTAGGGTCAACAATTCACAACCTATCTCTGTAATCAGGATATCATCCTCAATACGAACGCCATATTTGCCTTCGATGTAGATACCTGGTTCATCGGTCAAGGCCATACCTGCCTTAATAGTTTCTGTAGAAGTTTGGCTAAAGTAAGGCTCTTCATGAATATCCAGCCCAATACCGTGTCCGATACCGTGGGTAAAGTAGTCGCCATAGCCTGCTTCAATGATAATATCACGAGGAATTTTGTCAAAGTCACGGAAACCTAAGCCAGCCTTAGCTTGGTCAATCAAGGCTTGGTTGGCTTTGAGAACCGTATTGTAAATCTCTGCCTGCTCATCACTGACGTGTCCCAAGTAGATAGTCCGGGTCATATCACTGACATAGTGGTCATAAAGGCAACCGAAGTCCATAGTAACGGCTTCTCCTAGTTCCACTGGTTTGTGCATAGGATGAGCATGAGGTTTGGAAGAGTTGATACCACTAGCTAGAATAGTGTCAAAAGATAAGCCAGATGCTCCCAACTCACGCATACGGAAGTCAAGGAAGTTGGCAATTTCAATTTCAGTTTTTCCTGGCTTAATAAAGTCAAGCGCATCGCGGAAAGCTTGGTCTGAGATAGAACAAGCCTTGCGAATCGCTGCAATCTCTGCCTCATCCTTAATCATTCGAAGACCTTCAACAAACTGAGTTTGTGGAAGCAAGTCAATTCCTTCAAAGGCTACCTGCATACGGTGGTAATAAGATACTGAAATCTCATCCTCAAAACCGATTCGAGACAAGCCCATATCCTTAACAATGCCTGCAATGACAGCCAATTCATCACGGTCAGCCACAATCTCAAAGCCACTGGTTTCTTGCTTGGCTGCAATGATATAGCGAGAGTCTGTTACCAAAACCTGACGGTCACGACTGATAAAGACTGTTCCATTTGAACCCCAAAAACCAGTCAAGTAGTAGACGTTTTTAAGGTTGTTGATAATGATGCCATCTAGTTCTTTTTCTTGCATTTTAGCAAGAAATGCTTGTACACGTTTATTCATGATGTAACTTTCCTTTCAAATAGTGTCCTGTGTAGCTGGCTTCATTGGCCGCTACTTCTTCTGGTGTTCCTGTTGCGATGATGGTTCCACCACCGACACCGCCCTCAGGTCCCAAGTCAATGATATGGTCTGCCGTCTTAATAACATCTAGATTGTGCTCAATGACAAGGACTGTGTTGCCATCGTCGACAAAGCGAGCCAAAACTTTAAGCAAGCGAGCGATATCCTCTGTATGAAGTCCTGTCGTCGGCTCATCCAGAATGTAGAAAGATTTTCCTGTCGAGCGTTTATGGAGTTCACTAGCCAACTTCATACGCTGAGCTTCTCCCCCAGAAAGGGTGGTAGCTGGTTGCCCTAGCGTCACATAGCCTAACCCCACATCCTTGATAGTCTGAAGTTTGCGTTGAATTTTTGGAATGTGTTGGAAGAATTCCACCGCATCGTTGACGGTCATATCCAAGACCTGCGAAATATTTTTTTCCTTGTAGTGGACTTCTAGGGTTTCACTGTTATAGCGAGTCCCGTGGCAGACTTCACAAGCCACATAAACATCCGGCAAGAAGTGCATCTCAATCTTGATAATCCCGTCACCCGAGCAGGCTTCACAGCGACCTCCCTTGACATTAAAACTGAAACGCCCCTTCTTGTAGCCTCGAATCTTGGCTTCATTTGTCTGAGCAAAGAGGTCACGTATATCGTCAAAAACTCCTGTATAGGTAGCTGGGTTGGATCTCGGCGTTCGTCCAATTGGGCTCTGGTCAATATCAATCAAGCGATCTACATGCTCAATCCCAGTAATCGTTTTAAACTTACCAGGTTTGTCTGAATTGCGGTTGAGTTTTTGAGCAATGGCTTTTTTGAGGATGCTGTTGATTAAGGTCGATTTCCCTGAACCTGATACTCCCGTCACCGCAATGAATTTCCCTAGTGGGAAGCGAGCAGTGATATTTTGCAGGTTGTTCTCACGCGCACCTGTCACTTCGATAAAGCGACCATTTCCCACACGGCGCTCGTCTGGTACTGGAATAGCACGTTTACCCGACAAGTACTGGCCTGTGATAGACTTACTGTTGCGAGCTACCTGTTTGGGTGTCCCTGCAGCGACGATCTCTCCACCAAAAACACCGGCACCGGGACCAACGTCAATCAGGTAATCCGCCTCCCGCATGGTATCTTCGTCGTGTTCCACCACGATGAGAGTATTGCCCAAATCACGCATCTTTTTCAGACTGGCAATCAGACGGTCATTATCCCTCTGGTGAAGACCGATTGACGGCTCGTCTAGGATATAGAGGACGCCTGATAGGTTAGATCCAATCTGGGTTGCCAAGCGAATACGCTGACTTTCCCCACCTGAAAGGGTACCTGCTGATCGAGATAGGGTCAGATAGTTTAGACCCACGTTGTTGAGGAAGGTCAAACGGTCCTTAATTTCCTTGAGAATAGGCCTAGCAATGATGGCTTCATTTTCAGACAAGGTTAGCTGACTCACCAAGTCCAAGTGGTCAGCGATAGACAGATCCGAGATTTCTCCGATATGTGGCCCTTGCTCGCCACCCACACGGACAGACAAGGCCTGGTCATTGAGACGATAGCCGTGACAGGTTCCGCAGGTCAATTCATTCATATAGAGGCGCATTTGAGTGCGAGTGTAGTCACTATTAGTTTCATGGTAGCGACGTTTGATATTATTGACAACTCCCTCAAAAGGAATATCGATATCGCGCACACCACCAAATTCATTCTCATAGTGGAAATGGAATTCCTTACCATCTGATCCATAGAGAATCAAGTTCTTATCTTCTTCTGACAAGTCCTCAAAAGGCTTATCCATATCCACTCCAAAAGCTGTCATAGCCTGCTCTAGCATGTTTGGATAGTAGTTGGATGAGATAGGATTCCAAGGAGCCAAGGCTCCCTCACGTAAGGTTTTGCTGGCATCTGGTACTATCAAATCAGTATCCACCTCCAGCTTGATGCCCAAGCCGTCACACTCACTACAAGAGCCAAAAGGAGCATTGAAGGAGAAGAGACGCGGCTCTAACTCTGGAACAGTAAATCCACAAACTGGGCAGGCATAATGCTCAGAGAACAACAACTCAGAGTCGTCCATGGTGTCGATAATCACATAACCTTCTGCGATACGAAGGGCAGCCTCAATCGAGTCAAAGAGACGGCTACGGATACCCTCCTTGATAACAATACGGTCAACCACGACATCAATATTGTGTTGCTTGCTCTTGGACAACTCTGGCACTTCGGTCACATCATAGACTTCCCCATCCACACGGACACGGACATAACCGTCTTTCTGAACCTTCTCAATAACACTCTTATGTTGGCCTTTTTTCTTGCGGATGACCGGAGCTAAAACTTGCAGGCGCTGGCGTTCAGGTAACTCCAAAACCTTATCCACGATTTGCTCCACCGAAGAAGCCTTGATAGCCCCATGCCCGTTGATACAGTAAGGCGTCCCCACACGTGCGTAGAGGAGACGCAGATAGTCATTGATTTCAGTCGTTGTTCCCACGGTCGAGCGAGGATTTTTACTAGTCGTTTTCTGGTCGATGGAAATAGCTGGGCTGAGACCATCAATAGCATCTACATCGGGCTTCTCCATATTCCCCAAGAATTGACGAGCGTAGGCTGACAAACTCTCCACATAGCGACGTTGACCCTCCGCATAGAGGGTATCAAAGGCCAGACTGGATTTCCCCGAACCTGACAAGCCGGTTACGACAACCAACTTGTCTCGCGGAATCTCCACATCAATATTTTTTAAATTATGGGCACGCGCCCCATGAATGACAATTTTATCTTGCATCTTTGTTCTTTCTAGTCCATTATTGCTTACCATTATACCAAAAAAAGTGAGATTCTATTACCCAAAAGGCTGATTTTGTAGTATAATAGTACGGTGTGAAAAAATCTGAAAAATGAGAAAGGATAAGGGATATGAAACAAGTTTTTCTCTCTACAACAACTGAATTTAAAGAGATCGATACGCTTGAACCGGGTACTTGGATCAATCTCGTCAATCCGACTCAAAATGAATCACTCGAAATCGCTAACGCCTTCGATATTGATATTGCCGACCTTCGAGCACCGCTCGATGCGGAAGAAATGTCTCGTATTACCATCGAAGATGAGTATACTTTGATCATCGTGGACGTGCCGGTCACAGAGGAAAGAAATAACCGCACCTACTACGTAACCATCCCGCTTGGTATTATCATCACTGAGGAAACCATTATCACTACGTGTTTGGAACCATTACCGGTCCTCGATGTCTTTATCAACCGTCGATTGCGTAATTTCTACACCTTCATGCGTTCGCGTTTTATCTTCCAGATTCTCTATCGCAATGCAGAACTTTACCTAACAGCCCTTCGTTCGATTGACCGCAAGAGTGAACAAATCGAAAGTCAACTGCATCAATCAACTCGTAATGAAGAATTGATTGAGCTCATGGAATTGGAAAAAACCATCGTCTATTTCAAGGCTTCCCTCAAAACAAATGAGCGTGTGATTAAGAAATTGACCAGCTCAACCAGCAATATCAAGAAATACCTTGAGGACGAAGACCTGCTTGAAGACACCCTGATTGAAACCCAACAGGCCATCGAGATGGCAGACATTTATGGAAACGTCTTGCATTCTATGACAGAGACCTTCGCCTCTATCATTTCTAATAACCAGAACAACATTATGAAAACCTTGGCCCTTGTGACCATCGTCATGTCCATCCCAACCATGGTCTTTTCTGCCTACGGGATGAACTTTAAGGATAATGAAATCCCCCTAAATGGCGAGCCAAATGCCTTCTGGTTAATCGTCTTTATCGCCTTTGCTATGAGTGTCTCGCTCACTCTCTATCTCATCCATAAAAAATGGTTCTAAGAGGAGTTCCTATGTCTCAGATTGATCTACAAAAATTAACAAAGAAAAACCAAGAGTTTATCCACATCGCTACCCAACAATTCATCAAAGATGGAAAAACAGACGCTGAAATCAAGGCTATCTTTGAGGAAGTTATTCCCCAAATCCTTGAGGAGCAAGCCAAGGGTACGACTGCTCGTTCCCTCTATGGCGCACCGACCCACTGGGCTCATAGTTTCACTGTCAAGGAACAATATGAAAAAGAGCATCCAAAAGAAAATGATGATCCAAAACTCATGATTATGGACTCAGCCCTTTTCATCACTAGCCTCTTTGCCCTCGTCAGCGCCCTCACAACTTTCTTTGCAGCAGATCAGGCTTTCGGCTATGGACTTGTCACTCTCCTGCTAGTTGGACTTGTTGGTGGATTTGCCTTCTACTTGATGTACTACTTTGTTTACCAATACTATGGACCAGATATGGACCGCAGCCAACGTCCACCTTTCTGGAAATCTGTACTGGTTATCCTAGCTTCTATGTTCCTTTGGTTGCTTGTCTTCTTTGCAACAAGCTTCCTACCAGCTAGCCTTAACCCAGTACTTGCTCCATTGCCACTGGCTATTATCGGAGCAGCCCTCCTAGCCCTTCGCTTCTATCTCAAGAAACGCTTGAATATCCGTAGCGCAAGTGCAGGACCAACACGTTATTAAGAAGAACGGAAACATATCATGGTTCAACATCATAAGAACCATGATTTTTTAATCTTTAAACAATCATGTAAAAAATATTTAACTCTATCTAAAATTCAGTACATTTATACTTTATAAAACATAAATGTAAAC
Source organism: Streptococcus mitis (assembly GCF_002096735.1). Taxonomy (GTDB): domain Bacteria; phylum Bacillota; class Bacilli; order Lactobacillales; family Streptococcaceae; genus Streptococcus; species Streptococcus mitis_CZ. The sequence goes on from NZ_NCVC01000015.1 coordinate 45,190, forward strand.
ATTTTATTCTATTTTGTACAGAGAATAACAACAAATGAGCATATTCCTTTCCTATATACAATCATTTTGATACTCTATAATTGGAGGGAAATATGACAAAACAAAAAATTAATCGAATCGTAGGCTCCATTGGTGCCTTTATTGGAATTATAGTATTTATTGCCTACATACCTCAAATTATCGCTAATTTACAAGGAAATAAAGCTCAACCATTTCAACCTTTATCAGCTGCTATATCTTGCTTAATCTGGGTTATTTATGGATGGACAAAGGAACCTAAGAAGGATTGGATACTAATCATTCCAAATTCAGCCGGTGTTATTTTAGGTGGAATCACTTTTTTGACTTCACTCTAACAAATCTAATAGTATGTATAAAAAGCAACTGCAGGCGCGGTTGCTTTTTCACTTACTTTTTTGATTTTAAAGTATTCTTCTGACATCCCACATAGCTCTATCTAATCTTTTTGTGATAAAATAGGCTCAATCTATTTCTAGGGGGATAAAATATGATTTCTACTATTGGTATTGTTAGTTTATCTAGTGGCATTATCGGAGAGGACTTTGTCAAACACGAAGTGGACTTGGGTGTCCAACGTCTCAAGGACCTGGGACTCAATCCTATCTTTTTGCCCCATTCGCTAAATGGATTAGACTTTATCAAGAACCATCCTGAAGCTCGTGCAGAGGATTTGATTCATGCCTTTTCTGATGATAGCATCGATATGATCCTATGTGCCATCGGTGGAGACGATACCTATCGCTTACTACCTTATCTTTTTGAAAATGGCCAACTACAAAAGGTTATCAACCAAAAAATTTTTCTTGGCTTCTCGGATACAACCATGAACCATCTCATGTTGCATAAACTAGGAATCAAGACTTTTTATGGTCAATCCTTCTTAGCAGACATTTGTGAATTAGACAAAGAAATGCTAGCCTATAGCCTTCACTACTTTAAAGAATTGATTGAGACGGGAAGAATCTCAGAAATCCGCCCTAGCAATGTTTGGTATGAGGAACGAACTGACTTCAGTCCCAAGGCTCTGGGAACACCTCGTATCAGTCATGCAAATACTGGTTTTGAATTATTGCAAGGAAATGCCCGGTTCGAAGGGGAAATCCTCGGTGGTTGCCTCGAATCTCTCTACGATATCTTTGACAACTCTCGATACGCAGACAGCACGGAGCTCTGCCAAAAATACAAACTTTTCCCTGACTTGTCAGACTGGGAAGGAAAAATCCTCTTGCTAGAGACAAGCGAAGAAAAGCCTGAGCCAGAAGACTTCAAAAAGATGTTGCGGACTTTAAAGGACACTGACATATTCGAGGTCATTAATGGACTCTTGGTCGGAAAACCTATGGATGAAACTTTCTCTGACGACTATAAAGAGGCACTATTGGATATCATTGACAGCAATATCCCGATTATCTATAATCTAAATGTCGGCCACGCAACTCCAAGAGCCATTGTTCCCTTTGGCGTTCACGCCTATGTAGATGCACAGGAGCAAGTCATCCAATTTGACTATAACAAATAAAGCTGGGAAGAATTTCTCAGCTTTTTATATATTCTTAGATATTCTAATTACCTATACTCACTAATTACCGCTTTTCCACTCACAATCGTTCTCGTGGTCATCAACTAGTCCTGCAGCCTGTAGAAAAGACAAGACGGCGACTGGGCCTGTGAACTTGAAGCCTCGTTTTTTGAGATCTTTGGCTAATTTTTCAGACAAAGGTGTTTTAGCTGGGGCTTGGCGGTAATCGGGAACATCGTTAACGATCGTTTTCCCCTCAACAAAAGACCAAAGATAGGCATCAAAAGAGCCGTACTCTGCCTGTAGTCGTAGAAAGGATTGGGCGTTAGCGCGTGTAGCAAAAATCTTGGCTCTATTTCGAATGATGGCTGGATTATCCAGCATGGCTTCCAATTCGGTGTCGGTCATCTCTGCGACTGCGTGAATTTGATAGCTATGAAAGGATTCTCGGAAAGCTTGGCGTTTGTTGAGCACCGTTTCCCAAGACAGGCCTGCCTGATAGGTTTCCATACACAACAACTCAAACAATGCTTGATCATCATGGAGGGGTTGGCCCCACTCCTCATCATGATAGGCAATATAGAGCGGATTGGTCATCTTGACCCACGAACAACGTTTTGTCATGCTCTGCTCCTATTTGACCAACATTTTAAGGGCCGACTTGATATAGTTCTCAGCTGTATCTGTCGTTCCTTCAAAGAATTTCTTGATTTTCTTGAGCTCAGTTGCCTTGTAGCCCAGTGCCAGCATGGCTTCCATAGCTTCTTCCAGTTCTTGGTTTTCAGCGCTAGCTTGCACTGCGACCTTAGCAGGAAGGTCATCTCCTGCAACTACTACCTTGCCTTCCAAGTCCAGCACCATCTGCTGGGCTGTTTTCTTGCCAATTTTAGGAAACTTGGTCAAGTAGGTGATGTTCTTGGTTTCGATGGCTTGAACCAGGCCAGCATTATCATCGGCAGCGATAATAGCAAGAGCTGACACAGGACCAATCCCAGAAACCGAAATCAGACTGAGAAAGAGCTTCTTCTCGTCCTCTGAACGAAATCCATAAAGCAGCTGAGCGTCCTCACGCACAACTTGATGCACATAAATCTGAGCCTCCTGATTAACCTGTCCTGAATAGGCATAAGGATTGGCCACATGCAAAATATAACCGATACCATTGACTTCAAGAACAATGTATTTAGCAGTGATTTTGGTAATGATTCCTTTTAAATATTCGTACATAGTTTTCCTTTTAGTTTAATATTTCCCCAACTCACGGAGACTGGTGTGATTTTCCTGAATACGTCGGAACATCTTTTCCATATCCGACTTGGTAAAATGCACCAAAACAGGGCGTCCGTGGGGACAGTTATAGGGATTGTCACATTGAGAGAGCTGATAGAGGAGCTGTCTAGCCGAATGGTCGTCAATACGATGGTTGGCCTTGATAGACCGCTTGCAGGACATCATAATAGCCAACTCTGCTCGATATTTCTTGATAGAAACTTCCTTGGTCAAAAGGAGCATGTCGCACATCTCATAGATGCCTGACTCGATTTCCTCCTCTGCCATCCAAATAGGATGTTCACGCAGGATAAATTGATTTTCTCCGTACTCTGCTAGAAAGACGCCCACTTCCTCCAAATGTGTCATTCTTTCCTTGAGACGAAGAGCATCATCCGCTGGAAATTCAAAGATATAGGGCACTAGGAGTTGCTGCTGGCTCTGGTCAACATTGCCAATACTTTCACGGTATTCCTCGTACTTGACCCGTTCCTGAGCCGCGTGCTGGTCTATGATATAGAGCCCATCTCGCCCTTGGGCAAAGAGATAAGTCCCGTGCATTTGCCCGAAAAATTCCAACTCTGGGAAGCTGGATGATTCTTCTCGCTCCAGCTTGTCATAAGCCTTATCCAGACTAGTTAAATCTAGCTCTGGGTGATCTAGCTGGTCGTAGTTAGCAGGCTTTCTCTCTGCAAAATGCAGTTTAGCTGGCTTGGTCAATTGGTCCAAGGTTTCCTTGGCAAACAAGGTCAAGTCTTGCCCTTCCTCAGTTAATTCTACCTGATAATCAGCCACCTCAGCTTGACTAGGTCTTGTCGACTCAGTTTTCTCATAGTAGAGCGTATTTTCTTTGAGTGGAAGAATGGTCTGCTCCATCTTTTGACGATTGCGCACGGTCGACTTGGCAAGATTTTCCAAGGCATCTGGTATCAAAGTTTGCTCCTTGAGACTGTTGGAAATAGCTTCTGAGACCAGGGTCATCAGTTCTTTTTCCTTGGAAATCCGCACCTCTTGCTTAGTCGGATGCACATTGACATCCGCTAGATAAGGATCGATATGGATGTGAATGACAGCCAGTGGAAAACGCCCCACCATGAGCTTACTGCCATAACCGTCAAGAATAGCACGATTGAGTAAAAAGTTCTTGATATAACGGCCATTGATGAAGAGACTGATATAATTGCGATTGGCCCGAGTTAACTCAGGCAAGGACACAAAACCTGAAATTTCGAAATCTAGGTCAGAATTCTCAATTTCAATCATCTTCTTGGCACTCGCCAAACCGTAAATCCCTGCAATAGCTTGACGCAGTTGACCAGTCCCAGCTGTCCGCGTCATTTCCTTGCCATCACTAATCAAGCTGAAAGAAATCTCAGGATGGGCCAGGCCCAGACGGTTGACAATATCAATAATATGAGACAACTCCGCTTGCTGACTCTTCATATACTTGAGGCGGGCAGGCGTGTTGAAAAAGAGGTCCTCCACACAAACCTTGGTCCCCACAGGACTAGTCGCTGGAATGAGTTCCTCAACTTCTCCCCCACGCGCAACGAGCTTAGTCCCATGACTCGCACCATCCACCGCTGTCAACAGAGTCAGTACACTGACAGACGCGATAGAGGGCAGGGCTTCACCACGAAAACCAAGCGTCCGAATCCGAAAGAGATCTGCTTGATTTTTTATCTTACTAGTCGCATGGCGGCGCAGGGCCAATTCCACCTCATCGTGGGCAATTCCATGACCATTATCTGTAATTTGAATTTTCTTGAGACCAGCTTCCTCAATCTCAATGATAATCTGACTAGAACCCGCGTCAATGGCGTTTTCTACCAGCTCCTTAACAACGCTAGCTGGACGCTCGATAACCTCTCCAGCTGCAATCTGGTTTGCCAGCACCTCTGGCAATTCAATAATATGAGACATCTTTCAGCCCCTTTCCGTATCTATTTTCCTAGAAATTGATTAGTGCTATTATACCATATTTCAGAAAGGACAGAAAAGCAAGCACCACATAGGAGCCAAATCCCTCCACATAAACAAAGTCCCTTGCCAGGGGGCATAAAATAGTGGTATACTCAATAAAAATCAAAGAGCAAACTAGAAAGCTAGGCGCAGACAGTACTTTAGTACGGCAAGACGACGCTGACGTGGTTTGAATTTGATTTTTGAAGAGTATTAATAAAGATGTACAAGAAGTGAGATTAATTTTGTATGAAAAACAAGGAGAGAAATTTATGAAAGTAGAACTACAGATTAGTGAGACTTACAAGGAGGAAAAACTGATTGTCCAAGCACCTCAAGAAACTGAAAAAGTCCAAAAAGTCATCGAATTTGCAGAAAATCTGGACCGAAAAGAAAAAATCAAAGGAAAAATTGATGATCAGGTCTATCTAGTTAAGATTGGCAAGGTTCAGCGCTTCTATATCGAGAATCGGAAGGTTCTAGCAGAAACGGCTAGCCAGACCTACAATATTGATTTACGGCTCTATCAAGTCCTTGAAATTCTGCCAAGCAATTTTATCCAAATTTCCCAATCTGAAATCATCAATATCAACTCCATCTCTCATCTGAAGCTCACGCCCAACGGTCTGGTAGAAATTTTCTTGAAAAACGAAAGCTTCACCTACTCTTCACGCCGTTATCTAAAAATCATCAAGGAGAAATTAGAACTATGAAAAAACAAATCTTCCACGACGCAGCTACTGGTGTCCTCATCGGTCTCATCCTCTCTATCATCTTTTCACTTATGTATTCCCCAAATACCTACGCACCACTGAGTCCCGAGTCTCTGATCGGACAGGTGATGGTGCAACATCAGGTTCACGGTGCCTTGGTCTTGCTCTACTGCACACTTATTTGGGCAGCTATTGGTATTCTCTTCAACTTTGGCAACCGCTTATTCAGCCGTGATTGGAGCATGCTCCGTGCCACTCTGACCCATTTCTTCCTTATGCTGGCTGGCTTTGTCCCACTAGCGACCCTAGCAGGTTGGTTCCCCTTCCACTGGATCTTCTATCTCCAGCTCATTATCGAGTTTGCGATTGTCTACCTCATCATTTGGACTATTTCCTATAAAAGAGCATCAAAAAAAGTAGACCATATCAATCAACTCTTGAAGCATAAAAAGTAAGAGTGCTGATAAAACCACTTGGAATAATAAAAAAGCTAAGCCTAAGCTTAACTTTCCAACTCATACAAATCTGCGATAATAGCTGCGACACGTTTGATATCTCCCAGCATACCTCGCATTTCAAAATCAGCCAATACAGGGAAGCCAAAACGTTGACTATATTGCTTGGCTGTCAGGCAGTATTGGTTATTAAAGTTACGATTTCCTGAACCAACCACACCAAAACACTTACTAGCATTGTCACCATAGGCGATAAAATCCCCTACTGGTGTCGTCAAAATCTCGACATCTCCGTTATCCACGCCATTCCCACCTTCTAGGTAGGTCGGTAAAAAAGCGACATAGGGATGGTCCATTTCATAGAAATCTTGGCCTTCCTTGACCAAATCCTTGATATGAATCTTTTGGACCTCAATTCCATCGTACTGGGACAAGAGATAGTCTTTCAAGCGTGTCACAAAACTTTCAGTATTGCCACTCAGACTAATATAAACTAAAGAAATTGTCTTCATATGTACCTCCATGATTTTATCTATAATCGAAAAATAACTACCAAGATTGTAACTTGATAGTTATTTTTTGTCAATACTTAGGCAAGTTCTTCGGTTTCCTCTTCTTCCGCCAAGGCTTTCTGTTGACGCCACATCTTATAGAAGACAAGGGCTAAGAAAAGAACATTGATGACGATATAGAAAATGCTAACGGCTTGTGAAATAACACTTATCCCTAAACGCATGGTCTCATCGTGAACTAACTGCACAGCGTCTTGTAAACTAACATAGCCATAAATCGAACCAATAATGGCTAGCAAAACATAGCCAACATAAGTATAGTTTGCATATTGCAAATTTTTACGAATAAGGAAGACAATCGCTACTACAACTAAAATAGCAGATAGTACAATCAAGGCCATATTAAAAATAGAATGAGATGATTCTGCTACTCTATAGGTGTAATTGATGTTGTCTTCTAATTGCTGGGCACTAAGTCCTGCAACATGTGACTGTTTAGCACGAAGGACTTCTTTGCTAGGCAAGGGACTCAACATTCCAAACAGAGACATAGCTGAAATAAGAGCAGACAAGATTAGCAAGACCCATAGATAAATTGGTTTCTTTTTCATAATAGAACCTCCTGATATTATTATCGATATTATAGCACTTTTTGTAAAGGGATACAAATATTATAGTGTCGTTTCTACCTGTTTTCGGTAGGCTTTCGGCGATTTTCCGCACAATTTTCGGAATACTTTATAGAAATATCCAACATTACTGTAACCAACCGCATAACAAATATCTTCGATACTGTCACTAGTCGAAAGCAAGAGCTGTTGGGCGGCCTTAATGCGTTGTTTGTTTAAAAGCTCTGCGAAGGTCGAATTGGTTTCACGCTTAATCAACTGCCCCAGATAGACAGGATTGATAAAAAGATCCTTACTGATATCCTTGAGGGAAAGTTCCTTCTGATAATCACGACCAATAACTTCTAGCACACTAACCACATTTTCATTCATTCGATATTGCCCAAAGAATCGAGTCAGAGTTTCCTTGATATAAGGAACCAATTCATCGAAGGTTTGAATAGCATGAATGGTTTTGACAATGTCCGTCATATCATCAGCTTTGAGGTGTTCAAACAAATGAAAGACATCCATGACAAACTGGATAAAAAGCTGTTTGGTAATCGGAACACGCGGCGTATTTTCAAGAACCACCTTCTCCAAGAGATTTAACTCTTCTACGATTTGATTGAGATTTCCCTGAATGATAACCCTATAAATCGGTTCGTAATAGGTAAAGAGACTCTCAGACTGTTGTAGATTTACAGAGCCGTAAAAGAGGGCTTTCTCAGCATTCAGCTTCCAGCGTTCAAAGTGTTCTTGATAAGGAGCTTCAAAGGGAGTAACGACTAAACCATCTAGGGGTTGATCAGAAATAAAAATCTGCCAATCTTGACCCAAGACATAGTAGGGAATGGTGAAGGAGCCTTGCTTTTCCTTGGATAGACCTATCCACCAATTCTCCTTATCCCCTAAATAACTAACAAATCCATCCTCATCTAAATCTTGACTAAGGGTCTGACTTTTCTTTCCTCTCTCGCCGAGCTGACCTGCAATCTTCTCCAGCAGATTTCCCAACTCTACCTTATCAACAGGCTTGACCAAATAGTCCACCACACTAAGGTTCATTGCTCTTTTGACATAATCAAACTCCTGATAACCTGAGAGTAGGATATAGGCTGCATCTGGTAAGATTTCTTTCATCTCCCGAATCATATCAAGCCCTGTTTTGTCAGGCATATTGACATCGGAAATGACCACATCGACAGGATTTTCCTGAACATATTCTAGGGCTTCATCGGCATGACTGGCTGTTGCGACGACCTCCATATCCCACTTATCAAAGGGAATCAAACGTTTCAGACCTTCTGTCACCATGTACTCATCATCTACTAATAATACTTTATACATTTTCTCCCTTTCTACTCATCTTGAATTGTAATACGATACTGAACACCTGCTTGCTCTGCAGAATCTATAGTAATAGCATATCGATCCCCAAAATAGAGCACAAAACGCTCATGGACATTGACAATCCCGATAGATTGCTTTTGATCACTGTAACTGGCTTGGTGTTCAAAATGTCTCTGACTTAATTTTTCTCGAATACTTGCCAGTTTTTCAGCTGACATACCACGGCCATTATCGACCACTAAAATTTCCACAAAACCATCCTGTTTAAGAGCCTTGATGCTAATCACATTATCTGTCCGTCTGTGGTCAACACCATGCGCGAAATAATTTTCTACCAGCGGTTGCAAGGTAAACTTAGGAATTTTCATATTCTCTAGCTCTGGGTCTATCTTGAAACCATAGGCAATATATTTAGGATAGCGAACCATGCAGAGATAGCTGTATTTACGGCAAAATTCTAATTCTTGTTTGAGAAGAGTCTCTCTTTCGTCGGAAATATTGTTACGCAAGAGACTACTGAATTCATAAATGATATCTGCCAACTCATCTTGACTTTGCATAACTGCATACATGCGCAAGAACTCCAGCGTATTATACATAAAATGAGGATTGATTTGCGCCTGCAAGGCCCGCATATTGGCATCTTTTTGACTAAGTTCTAACTGATAAATATCATGGATATTCTTTTCCAAGCGATCCAACATATCATTGGTCGTCTCCGCGATTAGGAGCAATTCCTGATCCTTTTCAAGCGTATCAATGCGAAGACCTTCTTGTCCTTTGGCAATAGCTTGGATGGAATCCACCAGGTCCACTACCTGCTTTTGATAATTAGCAAAGGTCTTCCTCAAAGTCAGATAGAGAATGACAATAAAGAGAAGGCTCAAGCCCACAATCAAAGCAGAGCTAGCCACTGTTCCTTGTAAAACAAAGTTTTTAGGAACTGCCACCTGAACCTGATAGCCATGAGAGGTAAAACCGACAAACCAGTTCTCATGTTCCCTATTGACCCTCTCACCAATATGAAAAATCTCCGTATCAAATGGTGATGTCACAGTCACAGCCATCGGGATATGACCTCGGGTATTGTCAATGGCATGATATAAGACTTCTGGATCCAAGGAGATGTAAATCACTCCTATAGATTGATCCGTTGCTGGGTCCAGAACTGGAATGCCAAAACTATTGGCCTCTGGTTTAAAGGCCTCAGCAGGCAAGACATGACCACTTCTTTTATCCCTTGTTGAAACATAAACTTCTTTAAAATCCTGCAAGACGATTGCAACACCCGTTATAGAGTCATTTTGGACATAAAGATCATCAATGTTTTCATACAGAGAAATAGAAGTTGACGAAGCTGCTTGATGCTCCAACAGCCAATAAAAGTACTCAGAAGTTGACAAGCTAAAGTACTTATAAATCCCTTGTATCCGTTCTTGATTGGCTACTAAATCTTGCGCCAGTTGGGCTGATTCCCGATAATAATACTCCACCTCATCGACTGTTCGAGTGGTTACACGCTGGGCTACTCTTTGAGCTTCCTTTTCCCGTGAATCCCAGTCAGCGTAAGAGAGTAAGATTGCAAAACTCGCAATAATAATCATCATAACTGAACTGTAGGTTCTTAGAAGCGTATGTAGCCAAAACTGCTTCATTCTATTTTGTCGCCAATTTTTCATGGATACTTTCATAGACCGGTTCCAACATATCACTGATAAAGAAATGCCACATCCCAATTCCTACAAAGAAAAGTAGGGCAGGCATATAGTAACCAATTGCCACAAGTAGCACTGTCCCAAGGAGAACCTTGGCCACAGGCGCTAAGCTCATAAAGATGCCAATCAAGGATAGTTTGAGACTATTTCGATAGGACAAATCAAAATAAACTTGTAATTTCAAAGAGACTGTATAAGCCAAAAAGATCAGGGCAACTACTAGGACATTCAAAAAGGTCGCAATCAAATGAATAATAGTCTGATGAGGCAATTGCACCAAGAGATACAGGCCATAGACCAAAACTAGATCTACCCCTAAAAAGCTATAGAAAATCAGGTTGCTTGAGACGAAATTTTGCTTATAAAGAGACCAAGCCCCCTTCAAACTGTATTCCCGAAAACTATAACCATGTTCTGCATACAGGCTCATCAAGGTAGCACTAGCCGGCGCTAGACCAAGGATAATCCCTCCTGCCAATGTTAATAGCCAAAAGAAGGCTGTCGCAATCATCCCTAAAAAGAAACGATTAAAGACAAAGTCTAAAAATCTACCCATGATATCCCCCTAAAAATAACTATGAAACCATTATATCATATTTCAAGCGTTTTCAAAAACTTCTAGTATCCATTTACAATCCCACCAAACCATGGTAAAATGAGAATTGTGAAAAAATTATCAGGAGACAATTCATGAAGAAATCTATCTTAACTACACTGCTTTTTGCAGTTCTTTACTTCCTCTCCATGGGGATTGGTGTCCTTTTGGGCAATCTCTTTGATCAAACTGGAAACATGTTTTATGCGCCTGCTTTTACTGCCCTTGTCGGCGGTGGCGTCTATATGATTCTGGTCGCAAAAGTTCCACGTTTTGGAGCCATTACCACTATCGGCCTTGTTATCGCCCTCTTTTTCTTGGGGACTAAACACGGTGCCGGTGCCTTCCTTCCTGGAATTATCTGTGGCCTCCTAGCAGATGGAGTAGCTAGCCTCGGAAAATACAAGGACCAAACAAAGAACCTCCTTTCTTTCCTTATTTTTGCCTTTAGCACATCAGGACCAATCTTGCTTATGTGGATTGCGCCCAAAGCCTATATAGCAACCCTTCTAGCAAGAGGAAAATCCCAAGAATATATCGACCGTATCATGGTCGCGCTAAATCCTGGAACCGTCCTTCTATTTATCGCAAGTATTGTCATCGGAGCCCTAGTGGGTGCCTTGATTGGACAAGCCTTGAGTAAAAAATTGGCACAGAAAATCTGATTACTAAAAAAGAGCCACACGGCTCTTTTTTATTTATGGCTCAATTTCTTGGTCAAGAAATCTCCCAAGAATTGGATTGTAAAGATAATCAAAATGATAATAATGGTTGCCAAAATCGTCACATCGTGATTGTAAGGGTTAATACTCAATGAAAATCAAAGAGCAAACTAGGAAGCTAGCCGCAGGTTGCTCAAAACACTGTTTTGAGATTGGAGATAAGACTGACGAAGTCAGTTACATATACCTACGGCAAGGCAAAGCTGACGTAGTTTGAAGAAATTTTCGAAGAGTATAGCTCCATAAGCGATGGCTACGTTACCAATACCACCAGCTCCAACTGCCCCCGCCATGGCTGTTTCCCCAACAAGGGAAAAAGATCACAGTCGTCACACGAATCAAATCTGGAAGGCCTTCTAGTAAGTCTGGGCTTCCTCGGTTAAAATTTTTTACCTGAAAAACTTCTTTTTTCTAGGGATAAAATCAACCCTATCACACTCACTACTAAAAACACCCACCAACAAAGCCTGATATCTTGTAAAGCTAAGAATGAAAATACAGACATTCCCAAGGGTAATGTTAGGGAAAAAATCATACTCAAGAGATTATTACTCCTAGCTAATACATCCGCACTCAAATTAGACAGTAACAAAGTATCTAATTTAGGCATTGATTTCGACATCAAATACATGACAAAGGCTAAGCAGGCAACACCTACTAGAGGAGAGAAATCTAAAATATTAGCAGTAGCCAGCAAGACAAACAGAATTGCATTGAGCGATAACAAGCTTGAAAAAGACCATTTCCCAAAATAATCATGGAGAGTTAAGCTACCAAGAATAGCTCCTCCCAAGCTAACACATTCAATTAAAAATAGGGCTTGAGCATAGCTGAGATGATAGATAGTATGGTCTAATAAGTAAAAGTGATAAATACCTCCAACAGCTCCTCCCAAAGTATTCATTACCAAAATGACAAGGATCATTTTAAACAAAGATTTACTTTCTCTTTGCCTAAAGATATCATCCATGTCCGCATAGATTGCCTTAACTTGTTGAAGTAAACTAATCGACTCATTCTCTACCGTTACAGACAAATACGTCAATTCTCTTCTATTTTTGAACAAAATAAGAGAAGATAGTAAAAAGAAGCCAGCATTCACAATTGCAACAAAAGAAAAATTTTGGTGGCTTGTTGTGAGTAACCACACTCCTAAGGCTTGACCTCCTAGATTTGATAAATAGGAGACAAACTGAGTAAAGGAATAAGCTTCATAGAGCTTATCTTCCGAAATATTATGCTGGATAATCGGCATACGAAGACCTGCTGTATAATCTGATAAAACATCCGAACAGATATTAACCATACAGATAAAAGCAAACGTTACGAAGTTCTGGTCATGAATCACACTAGCAATCAAAAGAAATAGTAGACTTTGCACACAACCAACCCAGATAATTGTCCCTGCTTTATTCCGAGTATGATCAGCCTTAATCCCAACATAAAAAGTAAATAGGAAAGGTAAAATCGTAATCATATTCGCCATAAATACAGCTATATTTTTAAAGGGTAGACTCGCAGCATAAACGATAAATACCAGATTATAAATATAAGCTCCACTTGAGCTCAAAAACCTTGATAAGGTAAGTATCCTAAATAAATGATGTTTTAAGAATAGTTTCATAATAGGCCTTTCTCACATTTCAAAGAGTATTCTATTGAAATCAGTCTAACAAAAAAAGCGGGAGTCCCCACTTTTTTGTAATATATTTTTTCTGAAAATAGGAACTCTAGCTCCTAGATACTAGAATTATCAATCCATCCACAAGGCTATTATTTTTCATCGGTCGATGTAATGAGAATATATTACAAATCTTTATTTGAGAACTGACTTGCAAAATAGTTTTCATAGTATCTTGCACCATCTACATACTCTAAATCTTGTAAGATTGTAATGCCCCTCCGGATTTTTTCAAGACCCTTATTTTCTACTTTAAAAATAGTATCATAATATCCTTTAGCAATCATATAAATGATTTTAAGATAAGCTTGAGATTCTGGTAAATCTCGTTTTTCAATCTGAAAGATAAAATAATCTGCTTTTAATTTATCCTTTTCCTCTATCGCTTTAAAGAGTCCATTAATCAAAATGGTATCGATACCAACTTTATTACTAGGCAAAGAACCTAATAAATCCGTCTTTTGTAACATCTCCCTAGAATATTTAAAATAGAGGGGCAGAGGAAACAAAGTAGAAATCGTTGAAAATAGTTTCAATTCATAATTTCCCCAGATATCAATAGTAAAAAAATAGTCATAGAGAAAAGTTAGTTCTTCATCCGTTGCTCTTATTTCTGAATCAAAAAATACAAGAAGGCTCTTGATACGAATCATTTGTAAGAGATAGCTTTTTTCACCACTTGATCTATACTTTTGAGTCTTCTGTTCATACAAGGAGTGGAGAGAATCAATCCCTTCTCTGTCATATAGATCCCAGAGATTTTCTTGAAAAGCCAAAACCTTTTTCTGAGAAAAACCACGTACCAAGTACATAAATTCATTCAAATCAGAGTGGATGTTATCTAAAGCAGTAATCAATTTCATAGAGGATAAGTCTGCTTCTCCACGCTCAAATTTGCTCAGCATGGAATAAGTAAACTCTCCTCCCGTCGCCTCCTGTAGAGATACATTCCGACTCTTTCTCAATTCTTTAAAAACTTCTCCCAGATTTTGCATATTGACTCCCCACAATTCTTAACTCTCTTACTCATAAAAGCGACGATTGATAGCAACCAGTACAGAGAATTTTAAGTCTTGACTATAACGACAACTCCTATGAATGATGTACAGATTGCCTAATTCTCTTTATTTATGGCTCAATTTTTTGGTCAAGAAATCTCCCAAGAATTGGATCGCAAAGATAATCAAAATAATGATGAGGGTCGCAAGAATAGTCACATCGTGATTGTAGCGGTTAAATCCATAGGCGATGGCTACGTTACCGATACCACCTGCTCCAACCGCACCTGCCATGGCTGTTTCACCGACTAGTGAAATCAAGGTTACAGTCGTTACACGGATCAAATCTGGAAGACCTTCGGATAGGTAAACTCCCACGATGTCCCAGAAGGTCGCTCCGCTCGCTTGAGCTGCCTCAATGACACCACCATCTAGCTCAGCCAATACCACTTGTACTTGACGGGCAAAGAAGGCAAAGACTGCAAAAGATAGCGGTACGATAGCCGCATTTGGACCAATGCTTGTCCCTACGATTAGATGGGAGAAGGGTGACAAGACTGCCAAGAGAATGATAAATGGTACCGCACGGAAAATAGAGGTAATCTTATCCAAAATCCAAAAAACGACCTTATTTTCCAAGACACCACCTGGCGCTGTCAAGACAAGGAAAAGACCTGCCACTAGCCCCAAGAAACCTCCGATAATGAAAGAAAGAACTGTCATATAAAGAGTCAAGTAGATAGCTGTCCCCCAGCCAGCTTGACCAGACCAGCCCATTTTATAGACATTTGGTAGATAAGTTTGAATCAACTCTGTCATTTTACTGTCCTCCCTTCAATACTTTTAGTTGCACACCTGCCTGACGGATGGCCTCTTGAGCGCTTGCCAAGGCTACTTTTTCACCCGATAAGACCACCACAAGCTCACCAACAGGAGTACCATCGAGAATTTCGATGTTTCCATAGAGAATATTTGCTGTTACTTGGTAGTGCTTATACAATTCATTTAAAAGTGGCTCATCTGTAGAAGCTCCTGCATACTTGAGTTGTACCAGAATACTATTGTCAGATAAGTGCTCTACGATTTCTTGTTTCTCGATCTTGACCATAGCTTCGTCAATACCTGTCGCAGTCGAGATAAAGTCTTGAGTCAAAGGTTGCTTAGGATCTGAGAAGATTTCAAGAACGCTACCTTCTTCAATCAAGCGACCATCTTGCATAACGGCTACACGGTTAGCAATGTCTTTGACAATCTGCATTTCATGCGTAATCAAGACAACGGTCAAGCCTAATTTTTGGTTCAAATCTTGCAACAAAGCCAAAATCTGCTTGGTTGTCTTAGGGTCAAGGGCAGAAGTTGACTCATCTGAAATCAAGATTTTTGGATCATTTGCCAAGGCACGCGCAATGGCCACACGCTGTTTTTGCCCTCCAGATAGTTGTGAAGGGTAGTTTTCAGCACGGTCCGCCAAGCCAACCAAGTCCAACAACTTAGCTACTTTAGCCTTCTTTTCTTCCTTGCTGAGTCCAGAGTGTTTAAGGGCAAAGGCTACATTTTCCTCTGCTGTCTTTTGGCTCATGAGGTTAAAGTGCTGGAAAATCATTCCGATATCCTGACGTTTACGACGCAACTGCTCGGCCGTCAAAGTCACCTTGCCATCAAAAATCACATCATCGTCAATGGTAATTTTCCCTGCAGATGGTTTTTGCAAGAGGTTAATCACCCGAACAAGGGTTGATTTCCCTGCTCCAGAATATCCAACGATTCCGTAGATATCCCCTTCTTGGATGTGAATAGTCACATCCTTGACCGCTGTGATGGTTCTCTTCTTTTGATGAAAAGTCACATCGATCTGATCTAACTTGATAATATCTCTACTCATAGCTTCTAATCAGCTCCTCTACTAATTCAATATGGGTGTAGTAATCGGCGATTCGTACGTTTTCATCTCCACCGTGGTCTCGACTATTGGCATTTCCTAGACCGAAGGCCACCATTGGCACCTCTAGGGCGTCAAATACCGTATGCATAGGCCCTGTCCCAGCTGTCGTCGGCAAGACTGAAACGCCCTGTGGATAGAATTTCTTGGCCAACTCGATCACATTGAGAATGGCTGGTGCGCTCATATCGCTTCGATAGCTCATCTCTCCCAAGGTATAGTATAATTCTACCTTATCAAAGCCATTTTTGTCTAGCTGTTTCCGAATTTTTTCCAGAACATCATGCGGTTCTAGACCAGGAACCAAACGAACCTCTAGCTTAGCACTGGCTTCTGCTGGCAAAATCGTTTTGACTCCTTGTCCTTGATAACCTGACTGAATCCCTTCGATATTAAGGGCCGGTTCAAAAAAGAAACGTTTTAGAAAGGCAGCGCGTTCCTCTTGTAAGAGAGGTAATTCCAAACCATAAATCTGGCTGATTTCCCCTGGATTGCGTTGAGCGTAGGTGTCCACCAAGGCCAATTCTCGTTCATTTGGTTCTTGAACTTCTTCGTACAAACCTTCAACCAAGATACGGCCATCTGCGGCACGAAGTGACTGTAGGGCTTGAAGGAGGTACCAAGGAGCTGATTCCACAACTCCTCCATAACTAGAGTGGATATCCACATCCGCACTTTTTACCTTGGCATCAAAGGTCACAATTCCTTTATTTCCACCAGAAATTTCTAACTGCTCCAAGGCATTCTTGGTCCCTTGTTCCCAAACTAACAAATCTGCGCCACGGAGTTTATCAGCGTGCTTTTCCAGATACTTATCTAGGTCTGTCGAAGCGGATTCCTCCGCTCCCTCCATGATAAAACTGATATTGACAGGCAGGTCATCGTGGTGCTGCATGTATTTTCTCAAAGCACTCAAACGAGCTGTGATATGACCCTTGTCGTCATCAACCCCACGCCCATATATGAAGCCATTGCGCACCGAAAGCGTAAAAGGATCCTCTGTCCAGACCTGATCCCCATCAGCTGGTACAGTGTCATAGTGGTTATAGAAAATCAAGGTCTTGGCATCTGGACGCGAACTCTTGAAATGTGCCATGACAAAAGGCGCCGTGTAAGTCTCATCAATCTCCACTTCAGCCCCAACACGCTTGAAAATCTCACCCAGATAGTTGGCAACTTCTTTGAGACCCACCTGTTGGGCAAAGACTGATTTCTTAGAAATCAAGGTACGCAAAACCTCAAAATAATGCTGGGCTACATGATCCTTTTCAAATTTTTCAATCTGTTCTTGTTCACTAGGAAAAACCATTTTCTCTCTACCTTTCTATGAACTACTCTTCCTGACAATCCATGCTCTATACAAAAGCAAGAGGTGGAATTTTCTCTCCCACCTCCCTGTTTCTTATTACCAAACTGGTTGATCCAAACCGTCTGATGTCTCTTCGATAACTTTTTTCACGTCATCTGTGTGGTAAGCTGCGATCACTTTCTTGATAGCATCAGCCTTAGGTGATGTTTCCCAATCTTTTTTCGCAACGATGATGTTGTACCATTGTTTTGAATTTTCATCAGCTTGTTCTTTGAAAAGTGCTTTCTTGTAGTCCAATTTTGCTTCTGTAACGAAGGTATTGTTTACAACGGCAGCATCAACTGATGACAATGAACGAGCTGTTTGGCTAGCATCCAATTCAGTGATTTTCAAGTTCTTTGGATTTTCTTTGATGTTAGCAACTGTTGCAAGAGCAGTTCCTGAAACGTCCAATTTAATCAAGCCAGCTGATTGAAGCAAGTAAAGCGCACGGCTTTCGTTTGTAGCATCGTTCGGTACAGCGATTTCTCCGTTTGCTGGGATGTCTTCTACTTTAGTGTACTTGTTGTCACTTCCATTCAAACCTGAGTAAAGGCGGATTGGAGAGATGTAAGTATCAGCAATCGCTACAAGGTCTTTCCCGTTTTCTTTGTTCCAGTTGTTCAAGAAGTTGTAGTGTTGGAAAGCGTTCAAATCTACTTCGCCATCAGCAGTTGCCTTGTTTGGTTGTGAGTAGTCTGTGAACTCTGTAAATTCCAAGGTAATTCCGTCTTTTTTAACCAATTCTTGAACTTTATCCCAACGAGCTTCTTCAGAACCGCTACGGTTAACCGTTGCGATTTTGATAGTTGTTGCATTGTCTGCTTTCTTTTCTGAGTTTCCGCAAGCTGCAAGAGCCAAACCTGCGACTGTAGCAAGGGCTGCTACACCAAGCCATTTTTTGATTTTCATGATTCTATCTCCTTTAAAAATAATACCGTACTAGTATCTCACAATTTGTTTGATTTCACAAATTGTTATTAGATAGTCAGATATATAGTTTAAAACTATATCCCTAAAAACTGAGAAATCACCCATCTACTCAGAATGGATGATTTCAAGAAATTATTTAATATCAGCTTCTGCTGGTAGATAAGTGCCTCCGAAGAATTGTTTAGACAATTTTTCAAGCGTTCCATCTTTGTAGAGTTCTTGGATACGTTTGTCTACAAATGTTTTCAACTCATCTTGACCTTTAGCAAGAAGTGGGTAAACGTAAGGTTGTTGGTCGCTTGGAAGTTCAATAACTTTCAAGTTGTCCAAACCTTGGTCCTTGATGACTGTTTCAACACCGATTTTATCAAAAATCTTGTAGTCAAACTGGCCATCGCTCAAGCGTCCCATGATTTGTTGGAAGTCCGCTTTAGTATACTTTAGGACAGTTGGATTATCTGAATGTTGTTTGTTGTAGTCTTCTAGCTGTTTAGCAGATGTTGTCCCTTGAACAACTTCTGTTGATTTTCCACCGATATCATCAAGCGATTTGATGCTAGGGTCATCTTTTTTCACTACAAGAACGTTAGGGTTTTTAGCAGTTGGAGCTGCATAAAGGTATTTTTCAGCACGTTCTTTAGTGTAGCTGATGTTGGCAACAGCCATATTGTAACGGTCAGCATCAAGTCCTGCAAAGACACCTGACCACTCTGTCTTCTCAAACTTGACATCATATTTGTCAGAGTCTTTAAAGATAGCGCGAACCACTTCAATCTCGTAACCAGTCAATTCGCCATTTTCTTCATAGTTGAATGGTTTTGGTGTAGCATTAGTTGCAACGATAATTTCTTTCTTGCTAGCTGATTCTCCTTCTTTCTTAGCACCACCTGAGCAAGCTGCTAGCACACCTGCAGCAACAAGTCCTAAGGCAGCAAGAGATGAGTATTTAACGATTTTTTTCATGTCATTTCCTCCAAAATAGAATACCTTATAATCTTAACAGAAAAAGAGCATTTACGCCATTATATGATATCTATCTCTGTGATAGGTTTTCTTTATGGCTGATTTATACTCAATGAAAATCAAAGAGCAAACTAGGAAGCTAGCCGCAAGCTGTACTTGAGTACGGTAAGGCGACGCTGACGTGGTTTGAATTTGATTTTCGAAGAGTATTAAAAGACCAAACGCAAGAGTGCAATTAAGACCACTCCAAAGAGAACTGTTCCGACTAGATTGCGGTAGCGAAAGGCTACCCAAGCTGTTGGAAAGACGGCTAAGAAGTCTAGCAATTTAATTTGAGGAAGGCTCCCAACCTTACCTGTCACTACGCTTGAAAGAATCAAGGCAAAGATAATAGAAACAGGCAAGAACTTCAAAAAACGCTCAACGATCGCAGGCAGGCCCTTATACTTGACTAAGATGAAGGGAATCATACGGGGAATCCAAGTCACCAAGCCAGAGAAAATAACTGCTAATAAAAGATACTTACTGACCATCTAAAACCACCCCCATTGTACAACCAAGTAGCGTCGCAAACAGAACAGCTAGTGACTGAGACACCACTGTCAAGAGCAAAAAGAAGGACACCGCAACAACTGCTAGGATAATGAGCAGATTGCGGACAGGAATCCGTCTTTGCATAATCTGAAATTGCGAAGCAAAAATACCAATAAACATCCCAACCAGGGCAAAATCCAAGCCAAAGATTTCTGGATTTGGCAGCAGACCACCCAGAGCCGTTCCGACTACTGTTCCCACAAACCAAGCCACATAGCTGTTAAGATTATTTCCGTGCATCCACATCGGATGGACCTTGTCTGCATGGGCTAACTCGCCCATCAAAACGCCATAGGTCTCATCCGTCAAGAGACTAGACATACCGATATTTTGCCAGAGGCTGGTATGACGGAAATAGGTTGACGCATGCAAGCTCAACAAAAAGAGACGCAAATTAATCAAAAAGACCGTCATAGCAATAGCCGCTACAGGTGCTTGAACCGCAATCAAGGCCAGCATAGCAAACTGGGCGCTCCCAGCATAAACAAAGAGGCTCATCAAGCCCATCTCAACAGGTGTCACATAGGGCGCACCAATAATCCCACAGGCCAAGCCAATACTGACATAACCAAGGGCCGTTGGCATGGCTGCCTGCGCCCCCTCCCAAAATCCTTTTTCTTTCATCTTTCTCCTCATATTGTCTTAATAGGTGGGCTGAACAAGCTCCAGCCACAGCATGGACTATTATAACACATTCATAGAAGAGAAAAAAGTCTGCTGATTGTAATCAGACAGACTCCATTTTATTCCATGGTATCAAAAGCGAGACTTGGTTTGGCATTGAGATCCAAGTTTGCAAAATTTTCTTTGTTCCACTCGCTGACGCTGGCATAGGCAATCATTCCTGCATTGTCTCCACAAAGACGCAGTGGTGGGATGATGACCTTGACATCTGTGATTTCGGCCGCTAGGCGTTCTCTGAGACCTTTATTGGCTGCCACGCCACCTGCCACAACCAGGGTTTTAACAGGGTATTTTCCCAAGGCCTTCTTGGTTTTTGCCATAAGAATATCCAAGACAGCTGCTTGAAAGGAAGCACACAAATCCTCTGTGGACAAGCTTTCTCCCTTTTGCTCGGCATTGTGGTGAAGATTGATAAAGGCCGATTTCAAACCTGAGAATGAAAACTCCAGATTATCTTCCTTAATCATGGCACGAGGGAAATCATAAATATCCTGTCCCTGATGAGCTAGCTCGTCAATCTCACGACCAGCAGGATAGGTCAAACCCATGACACGGCCAACCTTATCATAGGCCTCACCAACCGCGTCATCTCGCGTTTCCCCAACAATCTTGTAGTCACCAGCCTCCGAAACATAAACCAACTCTGTGTGCCCACCGCTAACCAAGAGGGCTAGCAAGGGAAACTCCAAAGGCTCCACACTCTGAGCGGCCATGAGGTGGCCAGCCATGTGGTTAACGGGAATCAGCGGAAGCCCATGTGCCCAAGCAAAAGCCTTGGCAGCTGACAAACCAACTAGTAAGGCTCCGACCAAGCCCGGTCCATAGGTAACCGCCACAGCTGTTACGTCCTCTTCGGTAATTCCTGCTTCTGCTAGAGCCTCCTCGATACAGGCTGTAATGACCTCGACATGGTGACGACTAGCTACTTCTGGCACTACGCCCCCAAAACGTTTGTGGCTCTCGATTTGACTAGCAATGACATTGGACAAGAGCTGGTCGTCTTTTTTTAAGACAGCGACACTGGTCTCATCACAGGATGTCTCAAATGCTAAAATATATCTATCCTTCATCTATTTCTCTCTTCATGATGATGGCGTCCTCGACTGGGTCATGGTAGTAGGCCTTTCGCTCAGCGATGACTGCCATCTTTTCTTTCTTGTAAAATGCTTGCGCTCTTTGATTTGACTTTCTAACTTCGAGAAAAATCTCCTTGTCTGTCGGCAATTGAGCAAACAAGGTCGAGGCAATCCCCTGACCCTGATAGGCTCCTTTAACAGCGATTTGCAGGACTTCTGCCTCAAAGATATTTTCCTGCACAGCTAGAAAGCCAATCACTTCTGCCCCATCATAAGCCAGAGCATACCAAGTCTGGTCTTGGGACAGGTCTGCTTGGATTTGTTCCAGCATCCAAGGACTGACTAGGTAAACAGCTGCCATAACAGCGTAGATGGCTTGAGCCAAGTCAGGCTGCTGTTGGATTCGTTTGATCTCTATCATAGGCGTTTAATGTAAGACTCGCCAGACTCGGTATGGTTCTTGAGCCAGTTTTCCTCAGCCTCGACTCGTTTGAGGTAATTCGGCACAAAATCATGCAAGGAGTCTGCTTCCTTGTCCCAGGCCCATAGAGCTAGATTAGCTGCATTAGGTAAGGTTTCTTTGTAATTAGTCCTTGGCAAATGTTCTTGAATCTGCTCCACAAAGGGGCCAACTTCTCCGACAAAGGTTACCTGACTAGCCCCCTTGATTAACTCAATCACTCGCTCAAAGGGTAAGTGCGCTTCTGGCATGACAGACTTAGCATTTTCATAAAATCCTGCATAAACATTGTTGCGACGCGCATCCATCAAAGGAACGAACAAGCCTTCTTGTTGGTAGGGCACCAGAGCCAAGAGGCTAGACATACCAACTAACTCGATGTTAAGAGTATGAGCAAGGGTTTTGGCAGTTGCTACCGCAATTCGCAAACCTGTGTAGCTACCTGGCCCTTCCGCTACCACGATTCGGTCCAAATCTTTGGGCGTCCAATCCAAACTCGCCATCAAAAAATCGATGGCAGGCATGAGGGTAATACTGTGATTCTTCTTAATATTAATAGTCGTCTCGGCAAGAACCTGCTTGTCCTCTAAAATAGCGAGAGAAAGAGCCTTGCTGGACGTATCAAAAGCTAATACTTTCATAACACATTCCTATCTTTTGGTCTGCTTACTATTATACTACAAAAGCTGGCACATGGGAATTTTCTTTATTCCCAAACAAAAATGCCCAGCATGAGCAGGGCATTTAAGCATTTAATCCAAAGTAAAATACAAACCAAACGACATAGGTTAGGAGGAGGAGAAAAAGCGAGTAGAGAGTCACAAAGGTAATTTTCCACAAGAACTTGGTTTGTCGTCGTTCCAGTTTGGCAAATAGAAGATTCCCCGCATAAACACAAGCAACAAAAACAATAAAAGCTACCAAGCGAGCTCCGATAGCAAAAGCAAATAAGTTATACATAGGGCAACCTCCTTGACTTAAAATCTATATGGAATTATGACAAACAATAAAACTCATTTCCATTATCAAAATAACATATTTTCTTTATTTTTGCAAACGATTACCAAAGAAATCGTCCTGTGACTTTCTCGTTTCCGTCTTTTACTAATTTTTCATTTTGTGGTATAATTGAAATAATTGTAACGAATCAAGGTCAATCTAGACACAAAATGGAATGAAATCAAGCAAATCTCTGCTAAAAGTTTGGAATAAGCTGACCTGTAAATAGAAAGGAACTATATGATTTACAAAGTTTTTTATCAAGAAACAAAAGAACGTAGCCCACGTCGTGAAACAACACGCTCACTTTACCTAGACATCGATGCCAGCTCAGAACTTGAGGGCCGTATCGCTGCTCGCCAACTTGTCGAAGAAAACCGCCCAGAGTACAACATCGAATTCATCGAACTCTTGTCTGACAAATTGCTAGATTACGAAAAAGAAACTGGCGCTTTCGAGATTACGGAGTTCTAATATGGTCTACACTCTTAAACCTGAAGAAGTCGGCGTTTTTGCCATCGGTGGTCTGGGAGAAATCGGGAAAAACACATACGGAATTGAATACCAAGACGAGATTATCATCGTCGATGCTGGGATTAAATTCCCAGAAGATGACTTGCTGGGTATCGACTACGTTATCCCTGATTACTCTTACATCGTGGACAATATCGACCGCGTCAAGGCTGTTTTGATTACACACGGACATGAAGACCACATCGGTGGGATTCCATTCCTGCTCAAACAAGCAAATGTCCCTATCTACGCTGGACCGCTTGCCCTGGCTTTAATCCGTGGGAAACTCGAAGAACACGGCCTCCTGCGCAACGCCAAACTTTACGAAATCAACCATAATACTGAGTTGACCTTTAAAAATCTCAAGGCAACTTTCTTTAGAACGACTCACTCTATTCCAGAGCCTTTGGGAATTGTCATTCATACTCCTCAAGGAAAAATCGTCTGTACGGGTGACTTTAAGTTCGACTTTACTCCAGTTGGAGAACCTGCGGACTTGCACCGTATGGCAGCCCTTGGTGAAGAAGGTGTTCTCTGTCTCCTCTCTGACTCAACAAATGCAGAAGTGCCAACCTTTACCAACTCTGAAAAAGTCGTTGGCCAGTCCATCATGAAGATTATCCAAGGCATTGAAGGACGTATCATATTTGCATCCTTTGCCTCAAATATCTTCCGTCTCCAACAAGCAACAGAAGCCGCTGTTAAGACTGGACGTAAGATTGCGGTCTTTGGTCGTTCTATGGAAAAGGCCATTGTCAACGGAATCGATCTTGGCTACATCAAAGCTCCTAAGGGAACCTTTATCGAGCCAAATGAAATCAAAGACTACCCTGCAGGAGAAATTCTGATCCTCTGTACAGGTAGTCAGGGTGAACCTATGGCAGCCCTCTCTCGTATCGCCAACGGAACCCACCGTCAGGTACAACTCCAACCCGGTGATACGGTTATCTTCTCTTCAAGTCCAATCCCTGGAAACACGACTAGCGTCAACAAGCTGATTAACATCATTTCTGAAGCTGGTGTCGAAGTTATCCACGGTAAAGTGAACAATATCCATACATCTGGACACGGTGG
Source organism: Streptococcus mitis (assembly GCF_002096735.1). Taxonomy (GTDB): domain Bacteria; phylum Bacillota; class Bacilli; order Lactobacillales; family Streptococcaceae; genus Streptococcus; species Streptococcus mitis_CZ. The sequence goes on from NZ_NCVC01000015.1 coordinate 69,896, forward strand.
TCAGCAAGAGCAAAAACTTATGCTCCGCTTGATTAAGCCAAAATACTTCATGCCTGTCCACGGTGAATACCGCATGCAGAAAGTCCATGCTGGACTAGCGGTGGATACTGGTGTCGAGAAGGACAATATCTTTATCATGAGCAATGGTGATGTGCTTGCCCTTACTGCTGACTCAGCTCGTCTCGCAGGCCATTTCAATGCCCAAGACATCTATGTCGATGGAAATCGTATCGGTGAAATCGGTGCAGCTGTCCTCAAAGACCGTCGTGATCTATCTGAAGACGGTGTCGTTCTAGCAGTCGCAACTGTTGACTTCAAATCGCAAATGATTCTGTCTGGTCCAGATATCCTCAGCCGAGGCTTTGTCTACATGAGAGAGTCTGGCGACTTGATTCGCCAAAGCCAGCGTATCCTCTTCAATGCAATTCGTATCGCACTGAAAAATAAGGACGCCAGCGTGCAATCTGTCAATGGTGCCATTGTCAACGCCATTCGCCCCTTCCTTTATGAAAATACCGAACGTGAACCGATTATCATCCCGATGATCCTCACACCAGACGAAGAATAAAGCAACAAAACAGCCCCGTCTTCGGAGCTGTTTTTCTCTATGCTTTCTTTTCTTGATTTTTAGAAATACTACGATTTTTACCTTCAAGATACACCATTAAAATAGAAATATCTGCTGGGTTTACTCCCGAAATACGGCTGGCTTGTCCGATGGTTTCTGGATTGATGAGTTTGAACTTCTGACGGGCTTCTGTCGCGATAGAGTCAATGTCATCCCAGTCAATATTGGCTGGAATGCGTTTTTCTTCCATGCGTTTCATCTTTGCAACCTGATCCATGGCTTTGGAAATATAGCCTTCGTACTTGATTTCTGTTTCAATCAATTCGATAATCTTGTCATCCAAGTCCTCAGCAGCTGGGCCGATAAAAGCCACCACATCTTGATAAGAAACTTCTGGACGGCGAAGGAATTCCTTGGCTGTCACCGCATCTGTCAACGGTTTGAAGCCCATCTCCTCAACCTTAGCATTGGTTTCCTTGACTGGCTTGATTTTGATGCTGTCTAGGCGCCTCATCTCATTTTCAAATTGATTTTTCTTGATTTCAAAGCGAGCCCAGCGTTCATCATCCACAAGACCAATCTCGCGCCCCATCTTAGTCAAACGCATATCGGCATTGTCATGACGAAGAATGAGACGGTATTCAGCACGACTGGTCAAAAGGCGATAAGGCTCAATCGTTCCCTTGGTCACCAAGTCATCAATCATCACTCCGATATAACCGTCACTTCGTTTTAAAATCAACTCAGGTTTACCTTGGATTTTCAGAGCCGCATTGATACCCGCGATAATCCCTTGGCCTGCTGCCTCTTCGTAACCTGACGTTCCATTGGTCTGACCAGCAGTGAAAAGACCTGAGATTTTCTTGGTTTCCAGAGTTGCACGCAACTGATGAGGCAAGACCATGTCATACTCAATGGCATAACCTGTTCGCATCATCTCTGCATTTTCCAAACCTTTGATAGAATGAACAAGTTCACGTTGCACATCTTCAGGTAAACTGGTTGAGAGGCCTTGGACATAGACTTCCTCAGTATTGCGCCCTTCTGGCTCAAGGAAGAGTTGGTGGCGTTCCTTGTCCGCAAAGCGCACAATCTTGTCTTCAATCGACGGACAGTAACGAGGACCCACTCCCTTGACCACACCTGTAAACATAGGCGCACGGTGGAGGTTGTTTTGGATAATCTCATGACTTGTACCGTTGGTGTAGGTCAACCAGCATGGCACTTGGTCCTTTACATAGTCCTCATCACGTGAAGTATATGAGAAGTGATTTGGCGCTTCGTCTCCTGGCTGAATCTCGGTCACATCGTAGTTGATTGAAGAAGCCTTGACACGTGGAGGGGTTCCTGTCTTGAAACGACCGATTTCGAGGCCCAGTTCCTTGAGATTGTCAGCTAGGTTAATCGAAGCTAGGCTGTGGTTAGGACCTGATGAATACTTAAGGTCTCCGATAATAATTTCCCCACGGAGAGCAGTCCCTGTGGTCACGATAACAGCCTTAGCAGCATATTCTTGATGGGTAGCTGTACGAACACCGATAACCTTGCCATCTTCAACCAAAATCTCATCAATCATGGTCTGACGAAGGGTCAGATTTTCTTGGTTTTCAACTGTCTTGCGCATTTCCTTAGAGTAAAGCTCCTTGTCAGCCTGCGCACGAAGGGCACGGACAGCTGGACCCTTCCCTGTGTTGAGCATCTTCATCTGGATGTAAGTCTTGTCAATGGTTTTGGCCATCTCGCCACCGAGGGCATCAACTTCACGCACGACAATTCCCTTGGCAGAACCACCGATAGAGGGGTTACAAGGCATGAAAGCCAGCATTTCAATGTTGATAGTCGCAAGCAAGACCTTACAGCCCATACGGCTAGCTGCTAGGGATGCTTCTACCCCAGCGTGTCCCGCACCAATTACAATAATATCGTATTCTTCAGTAAAATTATAAGTCATGTTTCTCTCCTATTCCTCAAGATGAATGTGTCTTAGTTGGCCGTCCCAATCGAGTAGGGCTATTTTTAAAAAGGCTGGAACTAGATTGATACCCTCAAGCTTGTCTATGTCAATCCATTCACAGGGCTGACTTTTCTCATCTTCCTGCATGGTCAATGGAGCATCTTCAAGCAAGTCCACCAGATAATGAAACTCGATATTGTGATAGGAAACACCGTCCTGTTCAAAACGATTTTCAACCACTAAAGCTAGTTGCCCAGCTTGAGCTTTGACACCCAATTCTTCCCTCACTTCACGGACTACCGCATCTTCCGTTCTTTCGTTAACTTGGATCGCACCACCGATAGTGTAATACTTGCCCTTATCTTTGGTGACTAGAAGCTTACGATTTTGGACAATCAAGGCTGTCGCCCGAACTCCAAAAACCGTATTTCCTACTCTTGTCCGAAAGTCTTGTTGAGTCACTCCTATCCTTTCCCTTAAACGACACAAAAACAGTCAAAACTCCAAAGAAGTGCAGGACAAAAAAGCCTGCAACATCCATGAGCTTTGACCATCATTTCTATTGCTTTTATTATTGTAGCAAATTGAGAAAATTTGTCAATCTAAATGTACTGACAAACTTGTCCATCGCGGTAGGCATTGTCAATCAAACCACCACCTAGACACTCTTCCCCGTCGTAAAAGACAACTGCCTGACCTGGTGTGATGGCGCGTTGCGGTTCTGCAAAGATAACCTCTGCCTTGTCTCCTTTGACATGGACGGTCACCTTAGAATCAGGCTGACGATAGCGGAATTTAGCCGTACATTCTATCGTAAATTCCTCTGGCATCTCACGAGTAAAGTGAACTTGACTGGCTTCTAGACTGGTTGACATGAGCGAATCATGATAGAATCCTTGTCCTACATAGAGAATATTCTTGCTTAGGTCTTTTCCGACAACGAACCAAGGGGCATTGTCACCACCGTGTTGCCCACCGATACCAAGTCCACCACGCTGACCAATCGTATAGTACATAAGCCCAGCATGCTCGCCCATATCGCGACCATCCACAGTCATCATGCGACCAGGCTGAGCTGGCAGGTAGTTACTGAGGAAATTTTTAAAGTTCTTTTCTCCGATAAAGCAAATCCCTGTCGAGTCTTTCTTCTTAGCAGTTGCAAGGCCTGCTTCTTCTGCTAGTCTGCGAACTTCTGGCTTTTCCAAATGTCCTAGTGGGAACATGGTTTTTTGAAGTTGTTCTTGCGAAAGTTGGCTGAGGAAATAAGTCTGATCCTTGCCATTGTCCACGCCACGAAGCATGTGAACGATGCCATCCTCATCACGCGCCACTCGGGCATAATGCCCAGTCGCTACATAGTCTGCCCCCAAGGTCATGGCATAGTCCAAAAAGGCCTTAAACTTGATTTCCTTGTTGCACATAACATCTGGATTTGGCGTGCGTCCTGCACGGTATTCCGCTAGGAAATACTCAAAAACGCTGTCCCAGTACTCTTTTTCAAAATTGACAGAGTAGTAAGGAATGCCGATCTGGTCTGCTACCGCAGCCACATCCTTGTAATCTTCGGTCGCCGTACAGACGCCGTTTTCATCTGTGTCGTCCCAGTTCTTCATGAAGATACCGATCACATCGTAGCCCTGCTCCTTGAGAAGAAGAGCTGTCACCGACGAATCAACACCACCACTCATCCCTACGACAACACGTGTTTTAGAGTTCTCACTCATGGTAAGTCTCCCATCTATTCGTTTATTCACGATTGAAGGTCGTGTGTGCTTAACGATTGAAGGTCGCTTGAGCAGTATTCATTATAACATGCTTGGTTGGAGAAGACAAGAAAGAGGATGTCAATCGACCAACCTCTTTGTAAATACATATATAATTGTTTAAAAAGAGGGTAATTTATAGCTTAATCCCTCTACTGCTTATTATCTTATTTATAAAATAAACTAAAAATGATATACTATATTGAGGAGGAATACGTACATGATCCCTTAAAGATACTACCATCCATGTACGTAGAACGATTGTGAAAAACTACAAAGATATTCTAAAATCAAAAAATACCATTTTTACTATTATCATTGTCGCAAGTATTGGACTTTTAATTGGTCTAGTCATTCACCAAGAAAACATCTTAACAGAAAGAGGCAATATTGCTTTCTTCAAACGGCAAAAAAATGAACAAGATGTCGAACAAGTAAAAAAAGCCATCAAAGATTTTAATATCGATTCTGAAACAATTATAGAAGATTGGAAAAGAATTCAAGAATTGAAGCCAAACACTGACGAAGGCAAGCAAACATTAGCAGACTTTCTTACTACTACGTCCGATAAAATCACCAATCATTATAGCGAAAAAGCTTTAAAAATGGATATAAAGGAATCCGATAGTCAGTTTGAAGATAAACAAACACTTGAAACAGCCATCACTTCCTTACAAAAAATACTAGAAATCATTAAAAGTGTTAACTCCACAAGCGAACAAGCCACTATTGATGAAAAAATAAAACCCATCCAAGAACTAATTTCTAAATTCCAAAAGCAAGTTGAAGTCTTGACCAAAAAAGAAGGACAAAAGACTGACAAAAAAGAAACAGGAACGACTAGTAGCGAGGGGGAAAGAGAAACCTATTCTTCAGGAGGAGGGAGCTACACTCCAACCTATACTGAGTCAAATGGGAGCAGATACAGTTCACAAGCGCCTGCAAGCGAACCACCTTCATCTAATAGTGCTGGCAGCAGCGGAAATGATGTGGCAAGTACACAAAATCAAGCAGCTAATACTTCAGAAGCTCAAGCAGAAACTAATACCAATAGTAACAATGCTGAAGTTCCCACAATAAACAGTGATGATCTCGCTAGTTTAGGTGGCGGAGTTACATCATTCGGTCAGCAGTAAGCAATCGGCTATCACTAATTTAATTGTCTTTTATCGAACAAAGTATATAAAAGGCTAACAAAAACTAACTTCTAAATAAAACCACACTGTCATTCCAATCTTGAACATAATCAAATTGAATGGAATACTGTGTGGTTTTTGAATTGTTGAACATTCAGAGATTCCATTTTTGGGGCAATTGTCTATCAGAATGTCCTTTTATCTGTCAATAATCCGAGAAAATCTTGTCGTTTCAAGTCGGAGAAATGTTTGGCGGAAAGACTTCCCTTTTGAAGTCCATCATCTCTGACCTGCAAATAATAGCTATGTTGGCTTGTTTTAATTGTCAAAAAATCGCCCAATACAAAAACTCTTTTCCAGTTGCGAATCTCAAATTCTTTCATCTCTGATTTTGGAATGCGGATAAGTCCTTGCCGCAAATCGCGATGGTGCTCACTTGTGAAAGTCATCCCATTCCCAAGATTTTTTATCAGCAGTTCATCTGGAGTCACCATCACCAGCGCTATTTTAGTTAAGAAAATTTCAACTGTTGGTGGTAAAATCGCCAAATTAAACCAGGGATGTAGGTAGCGATAGGCTAAGAAATAATGAGGCTCCTCACCCAATTCTAGTTGTTTATATAAGGCCTTGACCTCACTATCTAACCTCGCTTCAAAAGACACATCCGAATGCTCTTCTTCCTTCCTCTGATTAAGATAACGCATCCAGACTAGGAAACCTATAAAGACTAGGACAAATATTCCTGATAAAAGATATTTTAAATTGTAGTTCATCACTTAACCTCCTGATTCACGACTCTACATAAAGCAGAGGCCTATTTATTTTGAAAATAGTTCCATCACAACTTTAAATAAGACGGGTGTCATTAAAATTAGGATAATTCCTATCACAAATATCATAACTACTCGAAAAAGTTCCTTATTTTTAAACATTTTATCCCCCCTTTTCTAGCTACATCATAGTACTGTTAAGCCCATTTTAAAATTATACCAATCTTATTTTAGTTTTATTTTCTACTTTTTATATTACTATGATACAATATTTTTAATAGGATTTTATTATTTGTTAACTTTTTTCACGAAAAGGAGTCAATCATGCGTTATGATTTCGGAAAGGTCTATAAAGAAATACGTGAGTCAAAAGGATTGACCCAAGAAGAGGTCTGCGGAGATGTCCTTTCAAGAACTAGCCTATCAAAGATTGAAAGTGGCAAGGTAACTCCCAAATATGAAAACATGGAATTTCTTCTCCGACAGGTTAATATGAGTTTTGAAGAGTTTGACTACATCTGCCATCTCTATCAGCCGAGCCAACGGACAGAAATCATGCAAACTTATCTCAATATGAATTCCATCATTGGTGGCAGTGGTCTAGTTGATTTTTTTGAAACATGCCAAAACTATCTCAAGACCCATCACGACCTGCCTATAGAAGAAATCAGGGATATGCTTGAAGTTGTCATTCATATCCGTCAACATGGTACAGAGAAACTGTCAGATCAAGTGAAACAAACTGTCAAAAAACTTTGGGAAAAAATTGAAAAACAAGATACATGGTATGAAAGTGACCTAAAAATCCTCAATACCATCCTTTTCAGCTTTCCTATTGAACACCTCCATCTCATCACTGAAAAAATCTTGCAACGCTTGGAAGTCTATAAAAACTACCAACATTTATATGACTTGCGAATGGCAATCCTACTCAACCTTTCCACCATTTACTTATATCATCAAGACAGAAACATGTGTCAACAAATCTGCTATACTTTACTAGAGGATGCCAAGAACAAGAAAAGCTACGATATGCTTGCTATCTGCTATGTCCGTATTGGGATTTGTAGGGATGATGCTAAACTTATCCAAAAAGGGTTCTCCCTTCTAGAGCTGACCGATGAAACTTCCATTCTAGCCTTTCTCAAAAAAGAAGTGGAGATCTATTATCAACCGAAAGAAATATAAAAAAGTCGAGGGATTTCCTCGACCTTTTCAAATTATTCTGTTCGTTATTTCTTAATACCAGCCGTTGTTAAGCCAGAAGTTTTTAGCGGCCGACCATGAACCGTAACGTCCTGCAACGTAGGCATCTGCTACACGTTCTTGGTTTTCAGCTGAGTAGTCACCGTTCAAGTATGAATCTGTCAATTGGTAACGTCCAATGTATTGGCCGTTTGTAGCTGTATAGCTACCACCTGATTCTTTTTGTGCAATCCATTCTTTAGCTTCTGCTTCAGATCCGCTTACAGTTGCAGCTGGTGCTGAAGTTTCTGCTGTAGCAACAGTTTCTTCTGCTGCAGGTGTGCTTGCCACTGGAGCTGCTTCTTCTGCTACTTCTGTAGTTTCTGCTGCTGGAGCTGAAACAGTTTCATCTTGAGCAGCTGGTGCTGCATAAGTAGTTGGCGCTGGTGTTGCAGCAGGCGCTACCGGACCATCGATAACCAACTCTTGACCAACATAAATCATATGGATGTTGTCAATGTGGTTGTTTTCTGCCAATTTCTCAACAGTTGTGTTGTGAGTTTCAGCGATTTCTGAAAGTGTGTCGCCTTCTTTAACAGTGTATGTTGATGATTCTTGAGCAGATACAAATGATGGAGCAAATACTGCAAACAAGGCAGCTACTCCTGCAAGAGTTGTTTTAATCTTTTTAGTTGTTGATTTCATATTCGAAAATTCTCCTTCTTTCTATAGTACTATCATACCCTTTAAATATTACCGTTTCTTGACACTTTTATGTAGAAATATTACAAAATTATTTTTTATTTCTCTAAATAAGCCATTTTTTGTTACAAAAGATGCTTTTTTATGCTATTTGTAGTGTAAAAAGGTTTTCATCCACAATTAAAGCCAAGACCTTCATTCTTTGATATAATAGAGATAAGAATTTTTATAAGGGGAAACTGATGAAATCACTTCGTTTTCAATCTGTCTTTGATATCATCGGACCAGTTATGATTGGCCCATCTAGTAGCCATACAGCTGGTGCTGTTCGTATTGGGAAGATTGTCTCTTCCATTTTTGATGATACTCCGACAGAAGTCGAATTCCAACTATTTAACTCATTTGCCAAGACCTATCGTGGTCACGGAACAGACCTAGCCCTTGTTGCAGGTATTTTGGGCATGGATACAGATGATCCCGAAATCCCAAACAGCCTGGAAATTGCCCACAAGCGTGGCATTAAGATTGTCTGGACCATTCAGAAAGACAGCAATGCTCCTCATCCAAACACCACTAAAATTACCGTTAAAAATACCCACAAGACCATCAGTGTGACTGGTATTTCTATCGGTGGAGGAAATATTCAGGTAACCGAACTCAATGGCTTTGCCGTCTCTCTCAATATGAATACACCGACTATCATCATCGTTCATCAAGATATTCCAGGTATGATTGCCCTCGTAACAGAAGCCCTTTCACGCTATGGTATCAATATCGCCCAGATGAATGTTACTCGTGAAAAAGCTGGTGAAAAAGCCATTATGATTATCGAAGTCGACAGTCGCAACTGTGATGAGGCCATCGAAGAAATTCGTAAAATCCCTCATCTTCACAATGTCAATTTCTTTAAATAGGAGGAAGCATGTTTTATTCTATCAAAGAATTGGTCGAGCAGGCAGAACTAGACTTTCAAGGAAATGTCGCAGAACTCATGATTACAACAGAGTTTGAATTGACCGGTCGCGAACGTGAAGAAGTCTTCCTTCTCATGGAACGCAATCTGGAAGTCATGAAAGCCTCTGTCCAACTTGGCCTCAATGAAAATAAATCTCGTAGTGGCCTGACAGGTGGAGATGCTGCCAAATTGGATCACTACATTAAAAACGGAAAAACTCTGTCAGATTACACGATTCTCTCTGCTGCCCGAAATGCCATTGCAGTCAATGAACACAATGCTAAAATGGGCTTGGTTTGTGCCACTCCTACCGCAGGAAGTGCTGGCTGTCTGCCTTCCGTTCTCACTGCTGCTATTGAAAAATTAGACCTCAGCCACGAGCAACAGCTGGATTTCCTCTTTGCTGCTGGTGCCTTTGGACTAGTCATCGCAAACAATGCCTCTATCTCAGGGGCTGAAGGTGGCTGTCAGGCCGAGGTTGGTTCGGCCTCTGCTATGAGTGCTGCAGCCTTGACTCTAGCTGCCGGTGGAACACCTTATCAGGCCAGTCAGGCCATTGCCTTTGTCATTAAAAATATGCTAGGCCTCATCTGTGACCCTGTTGCCGGCTTGGTCGAAGTTCCCTGCGTCAAGCGCAATGCTATGGGAGCTAGCTTTGCCTTCATCGCAGCAGACATGGCCTTGGCAGGTATCGAATCTAAAATTCCTGTGGATGAAGTTATCGATGCCATGTACCAAGTAGGAGCAAGCATGCCAACTGCCTTCCGTGAAACAGCTGAAGGTGGTCTCGCTGCCACCCCTACTGGTCGTCGCCTCCAAAAAGAAATTTTCGGAGAATAAGTTTATCAAATAGGAGAAACCATGACCTCTATCACAGCGATCTTTTTCGATCTGGACGGAACCCTCGTTGACAGTTCTATCGGGATTCACAATGCCTTTGCCCATACCTTTAAGGAGCTGGGGGTGCCTAGTCCTGATACCAAAACGATTCGTGGTTTTATGGGACCACCCCTCGAAAGTAGTTTTGCGACCTGCCTTCCCAAAGAACTAATCTCTGAGGCAGTTCAGATATACCGTTCTTACTATAAGGAGAAAGGCATCCATGAAGCTCAACTCTTTCCTCAGATTGTAGTCTTGCTTAAGGAGCTATCAAGCAATTACCCTCTTTATATCACCACTACAAAGAATACTCCAACCGCTCAAGACATGACTAAAAACTTGGGAATCTATCATTTCTTTGATGGCATTTATGGTTCCAGCCCTGAAGCACCCCATAAGGCAGATGTCATTCGCCAAGCCTTACAAACACATCAACTAGCACCAGAACAAGCCATCATCATCGGTGATACCAAGTTTGATATGCTTGGAGCCCAAGAAACAGGCATTCAGAAATTGGCCGTCACTTGGGGATTTGGAGAACAAGCAGACTTGCTAAACTATCATCCTGATTTTATCGCTCACAAACCCATAGAAGTTTTGGAGTATTTTCAATAACATAGACTGGGCAACAACTCCATTTCAGAAGAAAATAAAGTAATACTCAATGAAAATCAAAGAGCAAACTAGGAAAGTAGCCGCAGACTGCTCAAAACACCGTTTTGAGGTTGTAGATAGAACTGACGAAGTCAGTAACATCTATACGGCAAGGCGACGTTGACGTGGTTTGAAGAGATTTTCGAAGAGTATAAGTCTCTATATAACAAAACGCATATTACCAAGGTTCTTCAGACCTGATAATATGCGTTTTTCTGATTTTAAAGATTTTTTATTCAACGTGGGTTGTTTGATTGGCAAAGGCGATAATGGCTTGCTTCAACTCATCTCCACTAAGAGTGCGGAACTCTTCAATCTTTTGATCGATGGCTTCTAGAGGCATGACATTAACCTTACCAACGAAAATCTTATCCATAACCTGATTGTCAACGAGTTCGGTTGATACCAAGAGTTCTTCGTAAAGTTTTTCGCCTGGGCGGATTCCAACTTCAACGATTGGAATTTCACTTTCGGTGTGGCCACTTAGAAGCACCATTTTCTTGGCCAAGTCATAAATCTTGACTGGTTTGCCCATATCAAGGATAAAGACTTCTCCATCCTTGGCATAAGCACCAGCGTGAATAACCAAACGGCTAGCTTCTGGAATAGTCATAAAGTAACGGGTCATGCGGAAATCTGTCACCGTTACAGGCCCACCTTCAGCAATCTGACGTTCAAAGACCGGAATCACACTACCACGGCTACCAAGAACATTCCCAAAACGAACCGCACAGTAAGTCGATTGGCTACGTTGGTTAAAGCCAGTGACAATCAACTCCGCCACGCGCTTGGTTGCTCCCATAACATTTGGTGGATTAACCGCCTTATCTGTCGAAATCATAACCATCTTAGGTACTTTGGCTTCATCAACAGCCTTAGCAACATTATAAGTTCCACGAATATTGTTTTTGAAGGCTTCTTTTGGATTGCGCTCCATCATAGGAACGTGCTTGTGAGCAGCCGCATGATAAACAATAGCTGGCTTGTACTGCTCAAAGACTTGCAACAAGCGGTCATAGTCTTGAATATCCGCAATAACTGGTACATAATCAATCCCTTGGAACTTGCGAATCAATTCATGATAAACAAGGTAGATTGAGTTTTCCCCATGACCGAGCAAAACAATGCGTTCAGGATTGAAACGGCTAACTTGTCGACAGATTTCAGAACCGATTGAGCCACCAGCACCTGTAACCAAGATTGTCTTACCTGTCAGTTCTGCGCCCAGACGCGATTCATCAAGACGAATTTCCTGACGGCCCAAAAGGTCTGTGATATCAATCTTCTGGAATCCTCCACCTGCTTGGTGAAGTCCCTGAACAACGGTTTCAACCTTAGGCATCTTGTAACATTTGACACCCAGCTTATTACACATCTGCAAGATACGTTCATATTCTGACGGGTCAAGCGACGGAATCGCAACGATAACACGCTCGATTTGATGGCGTTTGGCTAATTCAGGCAGATCATCATATGAACCCAAAACAGGAATTCCACCAAGTTTTTGGCCCTTTTTCTTCGCATCCTTATCCAAAATACCGACAAGTTCTAATTCACTAGTTGGATGTTGGTAACTATCCATAAAGAGAGCTCCACCATCACCGGCACCAATCAAGAAAGTCCGACGGTGTTCTCCATCACCACTTCCCTTTTTGCGTTTAGAGTAGATTAACTGCCAAGTAATCCGTGGCAATAAAATTAAGAAAGTACTCAACAAGATAAAGAGCACGATAAAACGGATGGAGAAGAGAGGCAAGAAGGCATAGCAGATACTATATGACAAGATACTGCTAGCAGTCACACCAAAAAAGATTTTCATGAAATCCGTAATCTTACTGTAACGACTGATACTAGCGTTCAATCCCCAAAATCCAATCATCAATTGATAGAACAGGAAGGCCAAACTCGTGTAGATGATGTAGTCAACAGGTGCTGGATTAATCAATCCGTAGAATAAGATATAAGATACAATGATGGAAACCACCATACTCAAAATATCAAATATTCCCCAGAAAACCTGTTTTTGTTGTTTATTTAAAATTTCCACCAGATCAATCACATAATCTGTGAGTTTTTTATTCATAGAAATTTACTCCTCCTTAAAAGAGCCGAATAGTTATATTGTTATTATAACACTTTTTCTCTAGTTTATGATTTGCTACAATCTTTTACTTGCTTTTTCGTAACAGTTTCATAAAAATAAACTGTCGGACAAATCCGGGACAAAGGGCAACAATCATCTGAATGGCAACACTCTTGGCATACTCCATGTAAGAAATTTGCCCTCTCTTCAGCATGCGCTGACGAGCCTGGCGATAGAGTTTAAGGTAACGCAGTCCCCCACGACGCTCAAACATCCCTGCTCCAACACGAACCTTACACAAGATTTGATCGAGATTTCCAGTCTTAGCTCCTGCAGCAATCATATTGAGCCAGAGGAGGTCATCCTCCATATAAAGGCCATCCTCATAGTTGCCTGCCTTGAGAACCATGTCCTTCTTGAACATGACAGTCATGTGGTTAAAGGCACTTCTCATCCTTTGGTAAGCTACAATATCTGCATGCTGGGTTGGAACACGACGGTAAGAAACGATCTCATCAGGATTGTCAATAAACTCTGCAATATGTCCACCTAATAGGTCGAGCTTGTCCTTCTCCATTAGCTGAACCTGTTTCTCAAAACGGTCTGGAACAGCTATATCATCCGTATCCATACGAGCGATGATATCGTACTGACACTGCAAAACACCCTGTCGAAGAGCCAGACCCAAACCTTGATTATGCTCAAGAGGATAGCGTTTCACTGGAATATTAGACTGGGCTTCCACTTGGTCTAATACCTGATAGAGCTCAGGTGTCAAAGGCCCATCCTCAACCAGAACCAATTCGCTCGGTTTCAGGGTCTGATTTTGAACACTCTCAATAGCATCCTTTAAAAATGTCGGATTTTCCTTGATATAGACCGACATCAATACGCTGATTTTTTGCTTTTCAGACACAGTTTTTCTCCAATGTATAGATTTCCTTCCACTATTTTATCATAATTTTCAAGACTTTCCCATTTTTATCTTGAAAGCCAGAAACCTTACTTGACATTATAGTGAAAAAGCCTTAAAATAAGCTGTTATTAAAATCAGTTAGAAGAGGTATTATATGAAAAAGCAATCACTCTTTTTTGTTCCAGGTATTATCCTGATTGGTGTTTCCTTGCGGACTCCTTTTACTGTTTTACCCATTATTTTGGGGGATATTTCGCAAGGTCTGGGAGTAGAAGTCAGTTCACTTGGTGTTTTGACCAGCCTTCCTCTCCTCATGTTTACCCTCTTCTCACTATTTTCTACTCGAATGGCTCAGAAAATTGGCTTAGAACATCTCTTCACCTATAGCCTCTTTTTTTTAACAATAGGCTCTCTGATTCGCCTCTTCAACCTGCCTCTTTTATATATGGGAACTTTGATGGTCGGAGCCAGTATCGCTGTCATCAATGTTCTACTTCCTAGCCTTATCCAAGCAAATCAACCTAAAAAAATTGGTTTCCTCACAACCTTATATGTGACTTCGATGGGGATTGCGACGGCTCTGGCTTCCTATCTAGCTGTGCCCATTACACAAGCCAGTTCTTGGAAAGGACTTATCATCCTCCTCACCTTGCTCTGTCTAGCAACTTTTTTGGTCTGGCTCCCAAATCACCGCTATAATCACAGACTAGCTCCACAAACCAAACAAAAAAGCCAAACAAAGGTTATGCGTAATAAACAGGTCTGGGCAGTGATTGTCTTTGCAGGTTTTCAATCCCTGCTCTTTTACACTGCTATGACTTGGTTACCGACCATGGCTATCCATGCAGGCCTATCCAGTCACGAAGCTGGCTTGCTTACGTCTATCTTCTCTCTGATTAGCATTCCTTTTTCAATGACCATCCCAAGCCTGACAACCAGCCTATCTACTCGCAACCGTCAGCTCATGCTCACTTTGGTCTCACTAGCTGGTGTAGTCGGTATTTCCATGCTCTTTTTCCCAGTCGGTAATTTCTTTTACTGGCTTGCCATCCATATCCTCATCGGAACCGCAACCAGCGCCCTCTTCCCTTATCTCATGGTCAACTTTTCACTCAAGACAAGCGCCCCTGAAAAGACAGCCCAATTGTCCGGCCTATCTCAAACAGGAGGCTATATCCTGGCAGCCTTTGGGCCAACCCTCTTTGGTTACAGTTTTGACCTTTTCCACTCTTGGGTACCAGCTGTTGCTGCCCTCTTACTCGTCGATATCATCATGACTGCGGCCCTCTTTACAGTGGACAGAGCTGATAAAATCCTCTAAACTTCTAGTTTTGCCTAGAAGTTTTTTATATATAAAAATTTTACACATTTCTCTTGACAGGGCTTTCATTTAGATGTACAATGTATGTGTAGAAAAATTATATATAAAAATCTTACACATTAGAAAAGGAGGTTCCCCATGTACTTTCCAACATCCTCTGCCTTGATTGAATTTCTCATCTTGGCTGTACTGGAGCAGGATGATTCTTATGGTTATGAGATTAGCCAAACCATTAAGCTGATCGCTAATATCAAAGAATCTACACTCTATCCCATTCTCAAAAAATTGGAAGGCAATAGCTTTCTGACAACCTATTCTAGAGAGTTCCAAGGTCGCATGCGCAAATACTACTCCTTGACAAATGGTGGTATAGAACAGCTCGTGACCCTGAAAGATGAATGGGCACTCTATACAGACACCATTAATGGCATCATAGAAGGGAGTATCCGCCATGACAAGAACTGAATACCTGACTCAGCTAGAACTCTATCTCAAAAAACTGCCTCAGGCTGACCAAATTGAAGCCATGGACTATTTCAGGGAACTCTTTGACGATGCTGGAGTCGAAGGAGAAGAAGAACTCATCGCTAGCTTGGGAACTCCTAAAGAAGCAGCTCACGAAGTCCTCTCCAATCTTCTCGATAAAAAAATCAATGAGGCACCCGCTCAAAAGAATAACAGACAAATTTTGCATATCGCCTTGTTAGCTCTCCTTGCAACACCCATCGGTATTCCTCTGGGAATCGCCATCCTCGTGGCTCTGTTCGGAATCCTTGTGGCAGCCTTGACTGTCATTCTAGCTTTCTTTGCGGTTTCCATACTTGGTATCATCGGCGGATTCCTATTTTTAGTTGAAAGTTTCACTGTCTTAGCCCAAGCTAAATCGGCCTTTATCTTGATTTTCGGTTCTGGTTTACTAGCTATCGGTGCTTCTTCACTAGTCTTGCTAGGTATTTCCTATGTAGCTCGTTTCTTCGGCCTACTCATTGTTCGCCTGGTGCAATTTGTTCTTAAAAAAGGAAAGAGAGGTGACCAGCATGCGTAAATGGACAAGAGGATTTCTCATTTTTGGTGTGGTGACTACTGTTATCGGCTTTATCCTGCTCTTTGTAGGCATCCAATCTGACGGGATCAAGAGCCTACTTGCCATGTCCAAGGAACCTGTCTATGATAGTCGGATGGAAGAGCTGACCTTTGGTAAGGAAGTCGAAAACCTAGAGATCACTCTCCACCAACACGCGCTCACCATCACAGACTCTTTGGATGATCAAATCCACATTTCCTACCATCCATCTCTTTCTGCTCACCATGATCTTATCACGAATCAGAACGATAAAACGCTGAGCCTCACTGATAAGAAACTGTCTGAAACTCCGTTTCTCTCTTCTGGAATTGGCGGGATTCTCCATATCGCAAGTGGCTACTCTCGTCGTTTTGAAGAAGTTATTCTCCAAGTTCCAAAAGGAAGAAGTCTAAAAGGGATCAACGTGTCAGCCAATCGTGGACAAACCACCATCATAAATGCTAGCCTTGAAAATGCGATCCTCAATACAAACAGCTATCTCCTCCGAATTGAAGGAAGTCGTATCAAAAACAGCAAATTCAAAACACCAAATATCATCAATATCTTTAGCACAGAACTGACAGATAGTCAGCTAGAGTCAACAGAAAATCACTTCCATGCTGAAAATATCCAAGTACACGGTAAGGTGGAATTGATGGCGAAAACAGACCTACAACTGCTACTTTCCGAAGAAGAAAAACAAAGAATCAACTTAGATCTTTCAACAAAACATGGTTCTATTCTTCATTTTTTAAGAGAAGGAAGGCGTTCGTTTAACAACGAAGAAAACAAAGCTGAACGATTAAGCAATCCTTATAAAACAGAAAAAGCAGATGCAAAAGATCAACTCATCGCAAGGGCAGAACAGGATATCTATCTACTCAAATCAGAGGAACACGAGTCTTCTTCTAGAAATCGTTGACAAAAGCGCTTACATCTGCTACTATGGAAGCATATTTATCTAACTAAAAAGGAGGTTCTACCATGAAACAAGAATGGTTTGAAAGTAATGATTTTGTAAAAACAACAAGCAAGAACAAACCTGAAGAGCAAGCTCAAGAGGTTGCAGACAAGACTGAAGAAACGATAGCCGATCTCGATACACCAATTGAAAAAAATACTCAAGTAGAGGAGGAAGTCTCTCAAGCTGAAGTCAAACTGGAAAGCCAGCAAAAAGAGACAATTGAAACGCCTGAAGACAGTGAAGCAAGAACAGAAATAGAAGAAAAGAAAGCATTAGATTCTACTGAAGAAGAGCAAGATCTTTCTAAAGAAACAGAAAAAGTCACTATAGCTGAAGAGAGTCAAGAAGCACTTCCTCAGCAAAAACCAACCACGAAAGATCCCCTTCTTATCAGTCAATCCTTAGAAAGTCCCTATATCCCCGACCAAGCTCCAAAATCTACGGATAGATGGAAAGAGCAAGCGCTTGATTTTTGGTCTTGGCTAGTGGAAGCAATCAAATCTCCTACAAGCAGTCTTGAAACAAGTAGCACACACAGTTACACAGCCTTTCTTTTGCTCATTCTGTTTTCTGCATCTTCCTTTTTCTTTAGTATCTACCACATCAAACATGCTTACTATGGACATATAGCAACTATGCATAATCACTTCCCTGAACAATTTGCTTCATTAAATCTCTTTTCGATTATCTCTATCCTAGTAGCAACAACGCTCTTCTTCTTTTCATTCCTCTTGGGCAGTTTCGTTGTGAGACGATTTATCTACCAAGAAAAGGACTGGACGCTAGAAAATGTTCTCCAACAATATAGTCAACTCTTAGCCATTCCAATCATCCTCACTGCTATTGCTAGTTTCTTTGCCTTCTTTGACAGCCTACGATTTACAGCCCTCTTGTGTGTGATTAGCATTGGAATCATTCTGCTTGCCAGTCTCCATATCATTACAAGACCAAGTCAAGCCAGTGAAACCGACTCCTTCTATCAATTATTCTTGTCTGTCCTTGTGAACGGAGTGATTATCCTCCTCTTCTTTGTAGCTGAAGTAGCACTGATTGGGGATTATCTTCGTATCTTGGCCTTTCTTTAAACTTCATACTCTTCGAAAATCTCTTCAAACCACGTCAGCTTCTCCTTACCGTATGTATGGTTACTGACTTCGTCAGTTTCATCTACAACCTCAAAACAGTGTTTTGAGCAGCCTGCGGCTAGCTTCCTAGTTTGCTCTTTGATTTTCATTGAGTAGCAATCCTGTCTTTCATGGCAGGATTTTTTCTATGTCAAAAAAGCAAGTCGATTGACCTGCTTCTGATTTACTCTTCTTGTGCTAATGCTTTAAAATCTTGTCCTAGGATGGGTTGTATTTCTAATTGATTGGCATCTAATTGGTGGTAAGATGCTGATGATAATGACTCTAGGAATTTTGCATAGTCCAAGCGGGCAATGGCTTCATAGTCTTCTGGTTTAGAGCCGTCTCCTGTAATTTGAACCAAGTCAATCTCCCACTGAACTTCCTTATCCACCAATTGCTCAATATAGGATGCAGGAACAAATGGTTCTCTCGGTAAAACCGTCTTGACTCCTTGAGCCAAATGGTAAACGCCATGCACTTGTCCTTCTCCATCCTGATAGAAGGAAACTCTTGCAAAGTAAGCGTCTGTCTCTTGAACCGCACGCACACGCGCTTCAAACTGTGCCAAGCCATCTGCCTCTAAAAGGCTTTTCAAGTCCTCATGACTAAAGAAAACAGGATTAAAAATTCCTTGGCAAATCGTAAAACGGGCTGCAGTGTCTGTCAGATGGGCTTGAATACTTGCTTGGAAATAAGCTTCAAAATCAAAACCATCTAGTCCTTCAATCTCAGTTCCTGTATAAGCAAGCAGAGCATCTAAAAATGCTTTGATAATCTGCCAGTCTGTCTTCGTGAGTAGGTCAGGAAGATCGACACGGTAAGCCTTTTGACCATCAGCATAACTGACCTTAAAGAGAAATTGTGATTGCCCCACTATCGCACACTCGATATACTCGAGACGATTAAGAGGCTGACGGAGATAGACGGCATCATAGCTATGCGACTCCAAACCATCTACCAAGGCCAAGATAGACTTGGCAGTCAAAATTTCCTGTTCTCCTAAAATGCTCTGTTTATTTGGAATAAAAAATGTTTTCACCATAACTGAACTCCTTTGAAATCGTTTACATATAGTATACCCTATTTTTCTGAAAGATACAAAAACAAACTTTATACTCTTCGAAAATCAAATTCAAACCGCGTCAGCTTCGCCTTGCCGTACTCAAGTACAGCCTGCGGCTAGCTTCCTAGTTTGCTCTTTGATTTTCATTGAGTATTAATTTTTGAGTAAAAAGAATAGAAAAACAGCCCCTAAGGACTGTTTAATTTTATACAGTAGCTGCTTGATCCAAGCTTTCACCGATAGCGGCTAGGCGCTCGACAACTTCAGCTTGTGTCAATTCATTTTCTGAAACATAGCGGTTACGTGGGTGAACACGGCACTCGTGTGAGCATCCACGAAGGTACTTGTCTTCATTTTCTTCTGATGTCAAGATACGACGGTTACAGAATGGATTTCCACAGTTGACATAACGTTCACATGGTGTTCCATCAAACCAGTCTTTTCCTACGATGGTTGGGTTGACATGGTTGACATCTACGGCAATACGCTCGTCAAAGACGTACATTTTCCCATCCCAAAGTTCACCTTGGACTTCTGGGTCTTTACCGTAAGTTGCAATTCCTCCGTGCAATTGGCCGACATCTTTGTAGCCTTCACGGACCATCCAGCCTGAGAATTTCTCACAGCGAACCCCACCTGTACAGTAAACCACGACACGCTTGTCCATGAATTTTTCCTTGTTATCACGGACCCATTGTGGCAACTCACGGAAGTTGCGGATATCTGGGCGAATAGCCCCACGGAAGTGTCCTAGGTCGTACTCATAATCGTTACGTGTGTCAAGGACAACTGTATCTTCGTCAAGAAGAGCTTCTTTGAACTCTTTTGGAGACAAGTAAGCACCTGTTGTTTCAAGTGGGTTGATGTCATTGTCAAAGTCGTTGTCTTCCAAACCAAGGTGGACAATCTCTTTCTTGTAGCGAACAAACATCTTCTTGAAGGCTTGTTCACTTTCTTCGTCAATCTTGAACCAGAGGTCTTCCATACCTGGGAGGCTGTGAACATAGTCCATGTATTTTTGAGTTGTTTCATAATCCCCTGAAACTGTTCCGTTAATTCCCTCGTCAGCGACTAGGATACGGCCTTTAAGGCCGATTGATTTACAGAAAGCCAAGTGGTCTGCAGCAAATTGCTCTGCATTTTCAATTGGAGTATAAAGGTAGTAAAGTAAGACACGAATATCTTTTGCCATAAGATTTGTTCTCTTTTCTATTCTTAAATTTTCAGAATTTTTCATCTAACTATACTAGTATACCTGCTTGAGAAAACGAATGCAATTTATTTGACTGGAAATTGTAGAAAGGGATTTATCCCTGCGCTTCATCAATAACCATAGCGAATAGCAGATAATTCTCTCAATTTTTTGATCTGCTCAGCTTGACTTTCTGACAAACTTAGCTTGTTATCAATCAATACGCGCGCAAGGTCAACGTTCATTTGACTCAAAATAAATGGAGTAGAAGTCCCATCGTCCTCTAATCGGCTTTTATAACTCACTAACAAATTTTTCAAGGGAGTCAGTTGAGGCGTATCCTTTATATCTTCCAATAGATAATTTATGATAGTCATGGCTTCACAACGTCTTTCACTTCCTCCAGCAAACCATTTTAATGGTGTCATACTCATTTACCTCCTGAAATTCGTTTATAAATTGAAAAACTATCATTCCTAACTCTCGTACCAATATTTTACCCAAACACCCTCTGTAAAAAAGTCAGCAGAAATGGTAATGTTGCGAAAATATTATTAATCACATGCACCGCATAGGAAGGATAAATGCTCTTGGTATAGCGGGTCAAACTAGCAAAGATGATGCCAGATGTTGTAAAGACGAAGATATCTAACAAACTAGGCAGGCTTGAAAAATGAGGAAGAGCAAATAAAATTGACGGAAGAAGCAAATCAAGGCCAAATCTCGAATGCTTAAAAAAGGCGTGTTGCAGTAATCCTCTATAGATTAGCTCTTCCATAAGTGGAGTCAGAAAGAACAAAGTTATATAGATACCTAGCTCAGCAAAGTTGGTCCCACTATAACCGATCAATACAGCCCAACCTTCAGCAGTTGACTGAACATGTTTAGCTGTCTGAACGTTAAAAGAGATCTGGAGCACTACCACTAGTACTGTCAAAATCGAATACCAAAGCCATTTTTTTCTCGGAATGCGAAAAAGATAACCATGGCCTGTCTTAACCAGAATCCAAATCATGACTCCGCTAAATAGCAAACTCAAGAGATTTTGAATCCAGACGAAATTGCCAATCTGGGAAGAAAATTGCCAATAATTTTGAACAATAAGCGTCATCTGAGAAAGACCAAATACGAAAAATAAGTAAGAGAAGACTGCACTTATTTTGAATAGAAGTTGATACTTTTTCATGTGAACCCTCCTTTGTAAACTCGAGACATCTCTAATATAAGCTATATTTTCCTAAATCCTTACCCCAAATCCTAAATGGTGCTTAAGATTTCCTGAATGGTTAAATAGTGATAAAATAACATAGATATCTATGCTCTCGTTTCAAAAAATCACTGCCTCCCCCAGATAGGCCTGAGGAAAACAGTGATTCAATTTTTAGGAATTAGGAATGAATACACGAAATCAATTGATCTTATGATTTTTTGTTTTTCAAGAATTCATCGTATTGTTTTTGCATTTCGTTCAATACTTTATCGTAAGCACCTTCAGATTTCAATTTTTCCATCAATTCTGGAATAGCTTTGTCTGGGTCTACAGTACCAGTGTTGATAGCTGTATCGAATTGTTGCATTGTATTAGAGATCGCAGAGATTTCAGATTTCACATTGTCAGTGTTAAAGATGAATCCAAGAGCTGGAGATTCTTTAGCTTCTGCCAATTGTTTCTTAGAATCTTCGATTTGTTGGTCTGTAACGTTTTCGTTGATGTAAAGAATCCAGTTGTTACCAGTGTTCCATCCACCCATGTGAGTGTTTCCTTTGTAGCCATCAAGAACTTTAACACGGTTTTCTTTACCTGGAATTTTTTCCCAGTTCTTGCCTTCTGGACCATAAACAAGACCGTTCAAGAGTTCTGGGTTAGTGTTCAAGAGGTTCAACACTTCCATTGATTTTTCTTTGTTCTTAGAGTTGTTTGAGATGACAAAGTTAGCAACTTGTGTTGTTTGGTTTTTCTTGATGAAGTTAGTGATTGGTTTGATTTGGATGTCTTTGTTTGCAACACGTGAAAGCAAGCTGTTACCGTAGTCAGCTGGTCCTACTGTTTCTTCACGAACGAACCAAGTATCTTGTTGAAGGTCAAATGAAGTATCGCTTGTTGCTACGTCTTTTGGAATGTATCCAGCTTCATAGAATTTGTGAAGAGTCTTCAAGTGTTCTTTAAAGCGAGGCACTTCGTAACGGTTTACGATCTTAGTAGTGTCCCCTTCAAGGTCGATAACGAATGGAAGTCCATTTGGAACTGGGTAGTCAAAGTTATCAGATGGGATAAAGTTCTTAGTAACCGCAAATGGCACTACATCTGGAGCTTTTTCTTTGATTTGTTTCAAGACTGGTTCAAGTGTTTCATATGAAGTGACACCTGAAATATCGATACCGTATTTAGCAAGAAGAGTTCCGTTGAAGGCGAAGTTTTGAGATGATGCAACGTTGGCTGCAACTGGAACTGCGTAAATTTTACCGTTAATGCTGTTACCTTTGATGTAAGCTGGGTCAAGTGCTTTATAAAGCTCTGCTCCTTCTTTCTTATACAAGTCAGTCAAGTCAGCATAGGCACCTTTTTGAGCATTTACAACATAGTTAGATGCAAAGGCGATATCGTAGTTTTCACCAGATGATGTGATAACTGACATTTTCTTATCATAGTCACCCCATCCAAGATATTGGATATCCAATTTAGCACCAACTTTTTCACCGATGATTTTGTTAGCATTTTCTAGCAATTCATCTAAGTTATCTGGTTTGTCACCGATTTGGTACATTTTGATAACAGTTTTTTCACCTGAAGCTGAGTCAGCAGCTTTTTTGCTGTTACCTGAAAGGTTTCCACAAGCAGCGAGACCAGCAGCCAAAGCGACTACGCTAGCAGATGCAAAAGCATATTTTTTCCAGTTTTTCATGACAAAAACTCCTTTTTTTTTATTTTTAAACTTATAAACAATGTAATGATCTTAACTTCACGCAAGGGAAGTTTGGAAATGAGAAATGATTTTTCTCGACAAGTACTATTCTTTCACACCACCGATAGTCAAACCTTTTACAAAGTAGCGTTGGAAGAATGGATACAGAATCGCGATTGGAAGGGTTGCGACCACAACCATGGCCATACGACCTGTTTCTTTTGGAAGAGCAACTCCCAGTTGACCAGATAGGCCGACTGCTTTGGCGATGTAGTCCATATTTTGCTGGATTTGCATGAGCAAATATTGCAATGGATACAAGTTGTCACTCTTGATATAAAGAAGGGCATTGAACCAGTCATTCCAGAAACCAAGAGCTGTTAAGAGCGTAATGGTTGCGATACCTGGTAGTGACAATGGTAAACAGATTTGGAAGAAGATCCGGGCTTCACTGGCACCATCGATACGAGCAGATTCTAGAATGGCTTCTGGAATGGTCTTCTTGAAGAAGGAACGCATCAAGATGATGTTAAATGGTGAGAGAAGCATTGGAACAATCAAAGCCCAAACTGTATCACCAAGTTGAAGTAAACGAGTTACCACGATATAGCCCGGTACCAAACCAGCGTTGAACAACATACTAAGAAGGGCAAAAATCGTAAAGAATCTGCGATACTTAAAGGTTGTCCGTGAAATAGCGTAGGCATAAGTTGTTGTGATAAAAACGTTTGTGATAGTCCCCACCACTGTTACAAAGACTGAGATGAAGAGGGCTTGGAGGATTTTATCCTTAAACTGTGCCAAAAACTCAAAACCGTCTAAGCCAAATTGGGATGGGAAGAAGCTATATCCATTTTGGAGGATACTCTTTTCATCTGTCACCGAAATAACGATAACGAATACAAAGGGTAGGATACAAGAGAGGGCAACCAAACCAGAAATGGTACTGAAGAAGATATCTGCTTTCTTACTGAAGGAGTGAATGCCGACATTATCAATTTTTTCTTTTTTAATTTTCTTTTCTGCCATATTCTCCTCCTTTCTAGAACAAGGCTGAGTTTGGATCAACTCGTCTTGCCAGTAAGTTTGATAGGATAACCAGAATCAAACCGACAACTGATTGATAAAGACCTGCCGCTGATGCCATCCCGATATCCGCTGTCTGAGTCAAACCGTTATAAACATATACATCCAAAACGTTGGTTACGTTATAAAGCTGACCAGCATTGTGGGGGATTTGGTAGAAGAGACCGAAGTCTGCACGGAAGATATTTCCGACTGCAAGGATGGTCAATACAGTTACCAATGGTGTCAACTGCGGAATAGTTACATTGCGAATTCGTTGCCATTTGCTAGCCCCGTCCACTGTTGCTGCTTCGTAGTAGGTTGGATCAATTCCCATGATTGTCGCATAGTACATGACACTGCTATATCCAAAGCCTTTCCAAATACCAAGGAAAAGTAGGAGATAAGGCCAGATACCCAAGTCAGCGTAGAAATTGATTTCCTTCATTCCGATAGATTCTAGGAAATGGTTGAACACACCTTTGTCAATGTTTAGGAAGGCATCTGTAAAGAAACTGATGATAACCCAAGACAAGAAGTAAGGGAACAACATAGAAGTTTGGAAAATCTTAACCATTCTCTTAGAACGGAGTTCACTGAGGATGATAGCAATCCCTACAGATACAATCAAACCGATAAAGATAAAGCCGAGATTGTAGAGGACAGTATTTCGAGTGATGATAAAGGCGTCTTTTGAACTAAATAAGAATCTGAAATTATCGAGTCCGACCCATTTACTATTCACGATACTATCTATAAATCCATTACTGGTCATGTGGTAGTCTTTAAAGGCAACCACGTTCCCAAATACTGGAATGTAGAAGAATAGAATCAACCAGAGTGCCCCTGGCAAAACCATTAAGAGAAAGATCCAGTTGTCTCTCAAGGTTTTTGAAAACTTATTCATAATTTCCTCCCTTTTTTATTTTGATATCCATCTAAAAATTCCTTTTTAGACTTTTGATAACGATTACATTATTAGTATACTCCTATTTGAAGGTTAGGTTAAACTACTAATTATAGAAAAAACTCCACAAATTATTTTATGTGGAGTACTTTTTTAAGAAAGGAATGTTTCACGAGAAACACTCTGCCCAAGGCACGGTGTTCTTGTTTCTTATGTCGTGTAGATGGTTGAAGCTGTCGCAATGGTATGCCACTGGTTGGCTGTTGTGGCTGCGAAGTCCTTGTCTGCGTAAAAGTCAGTAAATGGCAGAATTTCCACTTCTAACTCGTCGATACTGTCCAGCTGACCTGCCAGATAAGCCTCGATGCGGCTTTCTGCTCGTTTAATGCGTTGCAAGAGTCCTCCCATACGGATGTCAACTGTATCCAAGCCAAAGACCTTGTTTTCCTTCAACCATTGATGGCTAAAGAGGGCATGGAAGTCTTCAATTCGGCTTCTGAGTTCTGGTAATTCTTGTCTGGCAATTTCTTGCAGACTTTCCTTATCATCCGCTTGATAGGCTTGACGAATGCGTCGTCCCACATCCACTTTGCTACTTAAAATCTGGTTCAACTGGGCCTGAGTTTCAAAGAGGTAGGCATAGTTGCCAGCTTTTTCTTTAATGTTAGCAAGCGTCTCAGCTGCCTGAGCGAAGTGGGGCTTGTCTTGTTCAGGTGTCATGTGTCGGTCAAGAATCGGACAGAGAATATCCTGATAAAAGACATAGCGGTTAGGGTTGATGCCACTGAGATTGTCCGGCAAATCTGGCAAGAGGTTGGCTAGGTCAATCTGCATAAAATCTTCAACCGAAAGACCTGTATTGGTCTTGAAGTGAGCAGACAAACGGTCTAGGTCATTGCGGTAGCTGAGTTCTGCCCAGATTTGCAAGCTTGGTAGGACAGCGAATTGGGCAGTTTCCCCACCATTGTCCCCCCAACCCGTCACGATGACTTCTTTGATATCATTGGCGCGACAGGCTTTATTGGCTTCAAGAGCAATGAGACGGCTGAAATGGTTGTTGGGTGTGAAACCAATCCACTTCCAAGCTCCCCCTGCAAAGGCAAGATCATGACTAATCTTATGATGATTGCGGAAATTGCGGTTGTATTTTTCCTCGCTATCCTGATAATAGTCCCAGTAAACTAAGGTCACACGATCTTTGAGACGGTCCAGGTAGACACGAGTTTCTTCGGGAATTTCCACATCACGGTCGTACTGGCCATCTGCTGACATAAGTTTAAAGAACATATCGCTCCACATCTGGCAGTGGAAACCATATTTGTCAGCAATATCCAGCACGCGCTCCAAGTGTTGGCACATAAGGAGACTACGATCCACAACACCGTTCAGAATCAAGTAGCGTCCCAAACCAACCAAGTGGGCTTCGTCCATCCCAATATTGACCTTGCGAGTCTTCAGTTTAGATAGGGTAGCAAACATGCCATCAATCAGGTCATAAACCTTTTCTTCGCCGATAAGAAGAATATCCTCCACATCACGGAGCTCCTGGACTTCTTTGACACCCCATTTGACAAAGGCTGACAAGTGAGCCAAGGTCTGGATACATGGCACAAAGGTCATGTCAAACTGCTGGGCATAGGCTTCGATCTCCTGCAACTCCTCAGCCGAGTAGGCTCCACGGAAATAGCCAAAATAAGGCTGCCCCTCAATCTGGTAGGTGTCTTCCATGTAAAGCTCAAAGGTTGAGTAGCCCATGAGAGCCAAGACCTCAATCATCTGCTTGGCAGAAGCGACATTCAGCACCGCATTTCGAGAACAGTCTGCCATATAAGCCAAATCTTCATAAGCTGCTTGTTCCTCAATCTCTACCTTGTCACCTTCTGCTAGGGATGTTGCCAACAGGGACAAGGCACGATAAAGTTGGTGGGGTTTGCGGTAAGTTAGTTGATAGTGGCCACCCTCACCCTTGATAGAGATAGAGGCTTGGTCAGACTGAGCGACAGCTACCTCTACATCTGGTAGAAAAATGTGTTTTTTTAATACTTCAATAGCTTGCGCTTGTTTGTCACTAATTCCTGTAAATCTTACCATTGATTTTCCTCCTGTAACCAGTTGACAAGGGCACCGTAGAGATTGGCATCTGCATGATAGGTGCAGGCTTGGATGACGGGTGTGACCGTGTATTCTTCGTAGGTATCAACAAAGTCATCTACAGCTTTTTTGACCCCTTGAATAAAATCTGGATTTTGACTGATAGAGCCTCCCAGACTGATGACATCTGGATCGATGAGATACTGGATATTGAGCAAGCCTTGCGCCAAATTACGATTCATCCGCTCAATGGCTTCTTGACAAAGGGCATTTCCTGCTTCGGCTTCTTGGTAAATTTTGCGACCGTCCCAGTCAGTCTGACCAGATTTTTCAATCACGTATCGCACCATATTTCCAGTTGACGCTAATTGCGACCAGTTGTTGAGCTTTTCAGCAGGGGCAAGAGTTGTCATGTAGCCAAATTCTCCACCCAGACCGTGGCGACCTCGATGAAGTCTACCATTGATAATCATGGCTCCGCCAATCCCTGTCCCAATCACGACACAGGCTGCATTTTCAAGTTCTGGATGAGCCAGTAATTCACTGAGTCCAACGCAGTTGGCATCATTTTCCAGATGGACAGGAATCTGATAAGAGCTAAGCGCCTCATACCAAGAAAATCCGTGAATGTAGGGTACTGCACTGAAGCCATCAATCACACCTGTCTCTTGATTGACCGCGCCTGGAACGCTCATAGCAATCCCGCTATAATCCTGCTCTGACAAACGTTGATCTAGCCAAGCTAGTAAGTCCTCCAAACTTTCTGGCGTTGGAATGCTTGTCTTATCTAGTATTTTCCCATCAGGAGTCAGACTGGCAAACTTAATCCCAGTCCCTCCGATATCAATCGTTGCAATAGTCATTGTTTTTACCATAAAAAGGGGCGAATCAGCAGTTAGTTCTTACCTTTTCGCCCCTCCTTTCTCTTTATGTTTACTTGTTGAAATTAAATTTCTTCTTTTTTGATGAATTCTGTACGAATCTCTTGTGGTGAAATGAGTCCTCTATGAACTGGGTATGGTCGTTCAAGTAGGTCAAGGAAGAGATGTTGACTTTCCGGTACACGTACATTTTCACTACACATATTGTAGTAACGAAGAACATAGCCTTCTTCATTTTCAGCTACCTTAAAGGCTGTTGGACAGATTTGCGGTATGCTGAGAACAGAATGGCTCAAGAGGCTACCAGTCGCAGCCACGCTTCCTTCTTGTCTAGCAAGCTGAAGGCTGGTAAATGGTGTCTGCAAGGCTTTAGCACGACGATAGGCTGAGAAGCGTTCTTGGGCTTGGTGGCATTCAAGCGCAAACTCGACTTCAAACTCACGCAAGCATTGTGCTTCTGGTGTTGGGAAATAACCCCAGTCACCTAACTCACCTGATGCACGCAAAATAGTCACTGCAATGGTGTCGTCTCCAAGGATTTCGTATTCATTCAATCCCTTGTTGGATACAGTCACACCTTTTTCATCGTCATACAGACTGACAAAGGCTTGTTGGTGTTGAGGATTTTCAGGATTTTCCCATGAAGCTGCTGGTTTGTTTGGTCGTGTCACCACCTCATAGATGCTTTCAGAATCATTACTTGGACGCGTGTTATGAGTCTTGACCAAGAGACGGATACGGTGATCCTTGGCAGTGTTGGTAAAGCGAGTCTTGCAACGGATTTGTGGATTATCAACGAAGATAGTCATCTCAGTTTCCAGAGGAATGTTTGTCAATTCTTCTGAACGTCCCGCCTCACGCTTCATAAACTCGATGATACCTTTTTGCTCTTCTTCTAGCTTTTCATCGGCACTGACAGGCACGGTCAATTCATGTTTGAGCAAAATCTTAGCGTAGCGAGCTGTGTTTTCCAAGACCTCGTAGCCCTTTAATTCTGCATAGATTGGCTCTGTTCCTTTTGGTTGGAAATAGATATACTCGTTTCCGATGTCACCACGGTCTTCGAAGCGGATAAAGTCTTCATAGGCTTCGTGAGTTGTCTTGTCATAGACTGTGATGTTGTCATCCACACTCACTGTTACAAATGGCGTATCAATCACTCCGTTTTGGTAAATACCGTCGCGGTGTTCTTGTTCTCCTTCCAGCAATTGGAAGGTTGTCCAAGAAAGTGGCGCTAGGTGAACTGGAATGGTCACGCGCACTTGACGAGCAATACGAGCTTGGCGGAACTTATCTTTTGGTAAATCGTACTCAAAATTAGCTCCGAGATCTTCGATTTTAGCCTCTACAAGACGCCCATCCAAGTCCTCCACACGGTAGCTTGGCAAGATAAGAGCAGCCATCTTCTTGTAACCTTCTGTTGGGTGCAATTCCTTAAAATCACAAGTCGCAACATCAATCACTGTGCTGACAGTATCGACCTTATCATGCAAACCTGTGTTAATGACAGTAAAGAGATAATCACTTTGAGCCTTAGACGTAGCGATTTTACCCTTCCATTCGTTAAGAAGATTGCTCTTAACAAAGTTTCCGACTTGATTGACCTTGGCAAAACGTGTCTCCATCTCACGGTGAACTTCGTCCACGCTACAGCCACAGATACTATCATGCGGCGCATTTTGCAAAAGTGTTTTCCAAGCATAGGTCAACTGATCCTTGTGATTGTGGCCCCCAGTGATAATCGTCAAGGGTTCTACAACTTGCTCTAGGAGGTTGCTATTTTCTTGGAAGGCTTGTTTGAGATAAATACGAGATGAAGAAGTGTTGGCAAGTGTGTACCAGCCATCTGTTTCCTGACTGGTCAACTCACCTGTAACCGTTGATAACTGCTCTGGTAGGGCACTTTCCACGGCTTGGACATACTCATCAAAAGAACTGTGAACAAAAGTCACATCTGGGAAGAGTTCATTTGCCACACGAATGGCTTCACTCAAATTTTTCTGGACAGGCTGATGGTCACAGCCGTTCATCATCAACCACTGATTGGTCGAAGCATAGTCACGTACGTCTGCCAGTTTTTGTTTCCAGAAGGTCAAGGCCTCGTCTTTATCAACTGGAATTTCATTCCCATTACTGTACCAGTTGGCAAAGAGGATCCCGAGGACACGACTTCCGTCCGCACCCTGCCAGTACATTTCTGAAAACTGAGAAGTAAACTGCTCATCTTCGAGGACTTGGTTATCAAATCCAATCGGCTTCACACCACGACCAAAAGCGGCCACGTGAATGCCTGATTTTTGAAGGATTTGAGGCGCTTGCCCCATATTTCCAAAGGTATCTGGGAAGTAACCAATCTGAGTAGATTTGCCCCATTTTTCACATTCTGCTTGACCAATCAATGTATTGCGGACATTGGCTTCACTTGAAATCAAGTAATCATCCTGCAAGATGTAAAAAGGACCAATTTTAAGTTTGCCTTCGTCGATGTATCGTTGGACTTTGTCGCGATTTTCAGGGCGAATCTCCAAGTAGTCATCAAGGACAATAGTTTGACCATCCAAGTGGAAGCTCTTGAACTCAGGGTCATTTTCAAAGAGATCAAAGAGATTGTCAAATAATTCCACCAACTGCATACGGTGGCTTTCAAAAGGCAAGTACCACTCACGATCCCAGTGACTATGTGAGATAATATGTACGACAACATTTTCCATGAAGTAAAACCTCATTCTAAATTTAAATTTTTATTGTTAACGTTTTAAATGTAAATTTGTGATTCTTTCCAAGAATCAGTTGCGCTAAAGCGTGTTCCTTATCGGATATCCAAGTAATCCAAGACCAACTCACAGAACATCATGTTGGCCCAAGAGAACCATTCACGAGAATAAAGAGTTGGGTCGTCCACGTGGAAGCTTTCATGCATGACACCTGTCCCCCCATCACAAGCAACTAGCTGATCCAGCAAGAATTTCTTCTCTGCCTTATCACTTGTTGTCAAACCTTGGATAGAGAGGGCTATGGGCCAGATATAGCGATAGAAGGTATGAGAACTTCCGAGACCGCTAGCGTATTCTCCTTGGTAGAAGTATGGATTTTCAGGGCTCAGAATGGTACGACGAGTTGCTTGATACACTTCATCATCGACCGAACAGTAACCCAGATAAGGTGCAGCCAGCAGACTTGGTACGTTTGGATCATCCATAATACTAGCATTTCCCAAACCGTCTACTTCAAAGGCATAAATCTTTTCGCCCTTGCTGTTGGTGGTGTAAGCGTAGTTTTCGATTCCTTCTTGGATTTCAGACTGGAGGCGCTTAGCATCAGCAATAATGCTCTCGCTATCAGCTAGATTCAATTCTGCAAAGATTTCTTGCACATAACCCAAGACTACCACAGCAAACATATTGGACGGAATCAAGTAACTATACTGGCAACAGTCATCACTCGGACGAAAAGCTGACCAGGTCATGCCTGTCACTGCAAAATTAGGGCCAAAGCCATCATTTACCAAGGTATCTTCCTTGCGGTCCGTATCGCGGACAAAACGATAAGGAGAGTTCTTATGGTCTTGTTCCACTGTCCACAGATGAAGAATTTCCTTAGTTGCTGCGACAAAAGTCTCATCAAACTGACTAGTCTCGCCAGTCTCTTTCCAGAGGAGATAAGCCAGCTGCAAAGGATAGCAAAGCGAGTCCACCTCATACTTGCGTTCCCAAATCCAGCCATTAAGGTCTGTATGGTCAG
This sequence comes from Streptococcus mitis, assembly GCF_002096735.1. GTDB lineage: Bacteria > Bacillota > Bacilli > Lactobacillales > Streptococcaceae > Streptococcus > Streptococcus mitis_CZ. The sequence continues at coordinate 101,779 of NZ_NCVC01000015.1, forward strand.
TCTCGTGGTGACCCTTCCAGTTTTCCTCAATGTTGAAGGAGTTGGCATAAGGATCCTCGAGTACCAAGGTCATCTGACGTTTGACCAAACCTGCAATAGTCTGACGCAAGAGGGCATCCCTTTTAGCCACATGCAGGTAAGGTCTGAGTTGAGCTGTTGAATCCCGAAGCCACATAGCAGGAATATCACCAGTGAGTACAAAGGTTGAACCATCTTCTAGGATTGCAACCGTATTGTCCAAGGTGTCTGTATAGCAACGCTCGAAAACATCCACCCACTCTGGATGGTCCTTAGCCCGCTCTGCCACTTCATCTAGCCATTCTCTAACAATTTCTTTTGAATAAATCATCGTGCAGTATCCTCTTTCAAACAAGTTTCATTTTCAGTATATAGCTTTTGAGACAGAAAATACATACACAAATGATAGTCATTTTTCTACAAAATAGTTATCTTTGAAACTCCTTCTCTAAAGGTTATCTTTTTCTGATATAATGTAGAAAAACAGCTAAAGGAAAGACTATGAAACCACTACTTGAAACCATCGATACCCGCTTTGGAACTGCCAGCAAGCATGCCTTTTCTCGGGGAAATACCCTGCCATACACAGGCGTGCCTTTTGGGATGAATTACTTTGTACCCCAGACCAGTAACCAGGAAGGATCTTGGTTTTTCGATCCGCATCTGCCTATCTTTCAGGGGATTCGATTAACCCACCAGCCCAGCCCTTGGATTGGCGACTACTCTTGGCTCCTCCTGACACCTGTCACAGGCCAGATTAGTGGAGACAGTCTCTTTCACCGCCAGTCTTCCTATGATATGAATAAGGCTACTTTCCAGCCTCATTATCTGAAGATTTTCTCCCTGCGCTATCAGATTGAAAGCCAGCTTACACCGACTTGCTACGGTGCTTCTATTCGTTTGAAGCAAAAGCAAGGCAAAGCCCTCTCCCTCTATCTTCACGCAGCAGATAAACTGACCGTAGAGCAAGTAGATAAGAGAACGCTTGCCCTAAGACAAGAAGGAAAAACTGAGACCAATAAAAATCAACTAACGATGTTCACTTCCCTGAAAATGAACACGGATATTCTTGCTGTCAGCCAAGAAGGCGGAGACTGGCGAATCGACTTAGCAAGTAGCCATGCTGAAATTCAGCTAGGAACTTCTTTCATCTCTCCTTCTCAAGCACTGCTTAATCTACCTCAACAAGACTTCGATAATTGCAAAGCAAGTGCACAAAAAGATTGGGGAAATCTCCTCCATCGTTTTGACATTATAGAGACAGGAGAAGCTGACCGAACCTTCTTTGATCACTGTCTCTACAGACTCTTCCTCTTTCCTCAGACTTTTTATGAGGTTGATGAATCAGGACAAGTCATCCACATGGATCTGGCTACTGGAACTGTCAAGTCTGGTGTCCTCTTCAACAACAATGGTTTCTGGGATACCTTCCGAACCACCTTCCCCCTCTTTGCCCTTATCATACCGGAACACTACCACCGCTTTTTAGAAGGATTTCTCAATAACTACCGCGATACTGGTTTCCTTCCAAAATGGCTGGCTCCAGATGAACGGGGTATGATGCCAGGTACACTTTTAGACGGTATTATCGCAGATAGCGCCTGCAAGGACATGGCCCCCGACCTAGAAGAAGAACTCCTCCAAGCCATGCTTGAAACAGCCAGCAAGGCCGACCCTCTCGGCATCAATGGTCGTCACGGACTAGTCCAATACCAAGAACTAGGCTACCTCTCTACCGACCACCACGAAAGCGTCAGCCACACCCTAGACTATGCCTATAGTGACTTTTGTATCTCTAGCTGTGCTGAAAAACTAGGGAAAATAGAAATCGCTGAAACCTACAAGGCCGCATCACAAAATTACCGCCATCTATTTGACGCTGAGACAGGTTACATGCGAGCGCTTGATAGTCAAGGCAACTTCCGTCCTGACTTCTCTCCTTATAGTTGGGGACGCGACTATGCCGAATGCTCTGCCATCCAAGCAACTTTAGGCGTCCTCCACGATATCCCAGGCTTGATCCAGCTTATGGGTGGAAAAGAAGCCTTTAGCAACTATCTTTTAAAAGCCTGTCAGGAGGCTCCCCTCTTTGAGACAACAGGCTATGGTTACGAGATTCACGAAATGAGCGAGATGGCTACTGCTCCTTTTGGACAACTCGCCATTTCCAACCAGCCAAGCTTCCACATTCCTTATCTCTTCCGTTACAGCGATTACCCTGACTACACTGCTCTTCTCATCAAGACGCTCCGTCAGAAAGCTTTTCACCCAAGTTGGGAAGCCTATCCTGGCGATGAAGACAATGGCAGTCTCTCAGCCTGGTACATCTGGTCAACTCTCGGTTTTTATCCGACCTGTCCAGGAAAACCAAGCTATGACCTCGGAATCCCTCTCTTTGACCACCTCCGAGTCTACCTTGCCAAAGAAGATAAATGGCTAGATATTCATGCTGAGCAAAACCACAGCCATTTTAACTTTGTAAAAGAATGCCGACTGGACACAACTCTAGTATCAACTATTCAACACCAAGATCTCCTAAAAGCTGAACAACTAACCTTCACCCTCAGCTGGTTACCAAGTCACTAGCTAGTAGACAAAAGAACCTTTGTATCGTGCAAAGGTTCTTTTATTTTATGAAACTTGTACTTGAGCTTGATCAACCAGCTGTCCATCAACAGTCAGATTCAGATAGAAATCCAAGGTCTTGTCGGCAGCAAAATACAAGGTTGGAAGCGTCAATCTTTTTTCAGTCTCGCCAACTTGAAACTCAATAACTTGAATCTCATCCTGATAAGCGACACCATGTACCCCCGTCCCTGGTTGAATCGAAATCTTAGCCTCTAAAGGAGTATTACTTTCGCTACGTTCAATCCTAAAATGAAGAGTCTCTCCCTTTGTCACAGCTAGACTTTTTTCTGCAAATGCTAGCCCCTGAACAACTTCTGTTTTTGATAAGCTAGGAGTTTTATAGAGTGAAATCTTTGTCAATACAGGTAAATCCTGTGACTCTGTAATCATCACGCGCACCTTCTGTGCCTCTACTAGCGGACCTCGCAAGAGGCGCTTATAACCAACTGTAAAGCCTGTACCAAATTCTTGCCAGACACCGTCCACCTCTACTTGCACATAAAAACCAGCAATTCGTTGCCCTAGCTTCAAATCCTCTCTTAACTCAATTACATCAAAAGTTTTAGGTGACCCTAAGTCGAGTTCTAACTGGATTGGCAAGCCTGCATCGCTTGCCCAAGAGCTGGTCTTAAGGCCATCTGTCAAATAGTGACAGGCAAAGTCTGCGGAAAGAGCAGAACCAGATACCTTAGCTCCCAGAGCCAAATCTTCTTTATAGAGCTCATTGCGATAGGCCGCAAATTCATAGAGGCGTTCAATATCCTTTGCATCAAATAGCCCAGCTTGATTCGGCGGAATATTAAGTAGGAGCGGGGTTCCTCTCCCCACTGAGTGAAAATAGATTTCGACCAACTCCTCAAGAGACTTAGAATCCTGGTCCTCATGGTAAAACCAACCTGGCCGGATGGAAACATCTGCCTCTCCGATTGAAAAAATCGTACCTGAGGGATCTCCATGCTGAAGATAGTCCAGCTCTGCTTCTGTTCCTAGTTTGTCAGAATTCACCTTTTGCCACAGTGGATCACCTGCATACCCTCGTTCATTGCCAATCCAGCGGATACTGGTGCCTTCTGTTGAAAAAATCAAGCAATCTCCCTGTAGCTCACGAATGGTTTCAAACCATTTTTCAAACTCATAATTGACCTTTTGAGCGCCCTCTCCTCTGGCACCATCCATCCAGACCTCAGCAAATTTCCCTCCATTTCCATAGGCAGGATTTGATAAGATTTCCTTCAGCTGAGCCAGATAATAGGCATTATAGTCCGCTTCTCGCTCCACATGATAGAGAGGACTGTGGGCATCCCAAGGCGATAGGTAGACCCCCATATCCATATCAAACTCCGTGGCAGCTTGGGATACTTCAAGGAGCAAGTCCCCCTCTCCATTCCTCCAAGGACTGGCCTTGACCGAATAATCTGTGTGAGCCGTCGGATAAAGGACAAAGCCGTCATGGTGCTTGACCACCAAAATCAACTTTTTAAAGCCCGTTTCCTTGAGCACGCGAACCCACTCACGCGCATCTAACCTTGTCGGATTAAAGCGTTCAGGATCTTCCTGACCTGTCCCCCATTCCTGATCATAAAAGGTATTTGGGCCAAAATGGATAAAGGCTGCTAGTTCATCCTCTAAATAAGCTAGCTGGGTCTGACTAGGCAAGGGCCCATGCGGTTTTATTTCTCTTACCATATTACTTCCTATCTACATTTTTCTTTACTTTTTTGGCATGTACTTGCAATTCTGTTAAGGCTAGGGGACTAGTCAAGCCTTCAAATCGAAGCCGAAGGGCATAGGTTTCCACCTTGTCAAATTCAAAACGAAGCTCCTCATCCTTGTCGCTTGACACTTTTCGGATAGCTGATACAGGGCGCCAATTCTGCTCTTGCTTGAGCAGGGAATCCTTATCCAAATGGTTGGGAGTCCGAAGCAGGCTAGGCTCATTCCCTATGTAATAATCAATAAAGCTTGGCTCCACCGCCACATAGTCTTGATTTTCAACATAATACACGGTCAGGTTATCCACAAATCGCGGTTTTAAAATCCCTGCATCTCCAAACAGAATACCGACGCTAGCCTGCTCTGACTTGGTAATCCAAGTATTGGCTGTCGATTTCTTCCTAGCAATAACCTTGTCATTGAGGTAAGAGGCTGGATGATTCGGTTCTGAGTGGGAAGCAAAGACCAGAGGCAGGTTAGATCCTGTCCACTGATTGGAAATAACTTCCCCATCTACACTGGCATCTGTCACATGAATGGTGACTGTTGCTGGCAACTCACAGCCCGCTACTTGCCCTGTGAGCACATATTTTCCTACCTGAGCATAGACTTGAGGATTGAGTTCATCCCAAGTCACCTTGGTCGTATCTCGTCTGCCATCTGATAAGACTAGCTTGACTCGGTCTGGTAAATGTGGGGCTTCCTTAACAAGCGTCCAAACCCTTTCAGGCTCAATAGCGCAAATCCCTTGGACACAAACCTGAGCAGAAGCCTTTAAATCCAGCCCTTCCAGCTGACCAGATACCGTAAATTCATGAAATTTTTCCAAATCTTCTTTAGGAATTTCCTCCCAGACAACCTTGACTCGTTTTGCACCGCCAAACTCATAGTCCACCAAAACTGAAGATGGAAGCTGTGGATAAGTTCCCTTATTTGTATACAAGCGAAGTGGTCGTACAGAAACTGCTTGCCTTAGTGAGGTATTTTCTGCCACCTGCAAATGAGTTTGATAGGCCTTCCCTTGATAAAAGGCGCGAATAGCCAAGTCCCCTGCAGACAAGCAATGAAGCACTCCCTGCTTGATAATGGCGTGGGCACTGCCACTCATCTCCCAAATCACTTCACTATTCCCCACCTTGTTCACAGGGTTATCCACAGTTTGTGGATAAAGTCCAATAGATGGGGAAGACCCTTCTTGTAATCCTGCCTGCTTGTCCACTCGAATCTCAAACAAGCGCTGATTTTTTACTGGCTTGCAATCAAAAGCCTCTCCCACTAAGATATCAAAACTTGCTGGCTCTAGCCCTCTGGCACTGGCCTTTACTCTGACTAGACCCACCTGCTCCAAGCTCTGAACTAAGAGGACACCTCTGCCATGAAAGGCTTTCCGCTTAAACTGACCATTTTTCTGGGATTGGTAACGTTCACGACTGGCCTGTCTGCCGTTATCCACACCTACAATGCGAGCAGGGCCCTCAATTTTAAAATGAATCTGATTGGAAGCAGTCGGCACCCAATTTCCGTCCTTGTCTAATACATCAAAATAGAGATAAAGTAAGTCTTGCCCATCTGCCTCTAGTTGTGTTTTCTCAGCATGTAGGCCGATTTGTGCTGGCTTACCTGCAGTCACCACCCTATCTTCTGCCACAATCTGACCTTTACGGTCATAGGCTACAGCACGCAATTCTCCCGGTTGATAAGCCAAACGCCATTCGAGATAGAGCTGGTCAGAACTTGCTCCCTCTTGGTATTTTCTACCATCTGAAGTCCATTTTTCCTGAAAAGTCTTTCTGCCTTGGGATTTTCCATTGAGAAATAGCTCTGCAGAACCAGCATTTGAATACACTCGAACAGGGATATCCCCATACTTATCCACAACTTGTTGATAACTCTTGTGGATTTCCCAATTCCAATGGGGCAGGATATGAACCATGGGATGCTGATCTAGATCCAACCACTGACTTTGATAGAGATAATAGTCATTTTTAGGAATCCCTGACGTGTCCACAAGCCCAAAATAGGAACTCTTGACAGGCGTGTCATTTTGGTTGTGCCAAGGAGTCGGCTCACCAATATAGTCCACTCCTGTCCAGATAAACTGACCTGCATAGTCTAGCCGATTTCGATCTACTATCCAAGAAGCCGTCGCCGTCTTCCCCCAAGGAACTCGATCATTTCCATAGTCTGACTGTTCAAAATTCCGCACGCGGCGATTATCCCCAACCCATTCCTTAGCTGGGCGAAAATAGCTCTCACGCGTCCTTGTAGCCGATGAGGTTTCAGATCCGTAAAGTCGCCACTTGGGATGTCTTTTGCGAATCCCGTCAATATTATCTTCCGAGTAATTCAAGCCCACTACATCCAGCAAATCAGCAATCTTTTCATGACCTCCAGAACCGTCTCCAAAGCGGAACTGATCCATTCCCATGGTCACAAAACGACTATCATCAACCTCCTTAACCCTTTCTAGCAAGCGCTTGATCGTCTTCAATGAATGAGCATCTCCATTTGCTTCGCTGACTTCGTTTCCCAAGGACCACATAAAAATCGCTGGATTGTTCTTGCCACGCTGGACCATGGTTCGCAAATCGTAATCTGACCAGAAATCACCTGCTTTCGCTTCTGGATGAGTCGCTTCTTCCTCAAAAAATCGACCATAGTCATATTCTTTCTTGCCTCCATACCAGGTATCAAAGGCTTCTTCTTGGATGAGTAGGCCCATTTTGGCAGCTAGATCCAGCAAAATACTACTAGCTGGATTATGGGTAATTCGGATAGCATTGACCCCCATTTCCTTCATCTGACGCAAGCGTCTCTCAGCAGCTGACCTGTTTTCCACAGCTCCCAGCGCTCCATAGTCATGGTGCAGACAAACCCCATGAATCTTCACCCAGCGACCATTTAGAAAGAAACCCTTATCTGCTTGCCAATCCATATAGCGATAACCAAAGGTCTCCTCTTCTTCATCAACCAAGACGCCATTTTTGTAAAGGCGAGTCTCCAACTGATAGAGATGAGGGTGGTCAATATCCCAAAGCAAGGGTTGAAAAATTGATATTGCTTGTTGGAAAGAATATTTGTCCCCAGACTCAATCACTATAGAGTCTGTCGCCTGCCAGTCTGACAGCTGTTGGCCATCATACCAGATACTCTGTTCCAAATATACCGACACGGACTGAGATCCATCATTTGAAACCTTACTTTCAAGCTGGGTTTCCACCCATCCATCTCTTTGTTCCTTGAGCTTGGGACTTTCTATCTTAACCCCATATAAATCCAGATGCACCGAATCTGTAATCAACAATCTCACTTCTCGGTAAATACCGCTACCAGAATACCAACGACTGCTAGGTTGCTGATTTTCCACAAAAACCGCAAGCTGGTTGGCCGTCCCATCATTTCTTAGATAAGGCGTGATATCATAAGAAAAAGGTGTGTAGCCATTTGGATAATAACCCAGCACTTGCCCGTTGATATAGACTTGGGCATTCATGTAAACTCCATCAAACAACAAACGCACCGATACAAGACTGACATCTTCTTCCAAGTAAAACTGCGTCCGGTACCAGGCCTGACCCCCATTTAGCTGACCACCCTCATTTTGCGCTGGCGAATACTGGTCAAAATCATTGTAAATACTCCAGTCATGCGGCACTTGAATCGCCTGCCAATTTCCCCTCTGAAAATCCGGTGCCAAGGCTTCTTCTTTCCCCACCTCCTGACTAAAAAACCAGTGATTTCGTAAAATTTCTTCTCTTCTCATACAAGCATTCCTCTTTAAACGACTCGATTTACTTGACTATAGCACAAAACAAAAGCGCTTTCAACACTTCCTCCATCACTCCCTAAATACTCAGAAAAGATTCTATAATTTGTAGAGGAGGATTTAGTCCTCAAAGCTACAAGAGCTACGCAAAAAGAGCCTGGAGTCAGGCTCTTTAGTCTATTATTTCTTCTCAGCACGGAGGGCTGACAAGATTTGTGTACGGATATCATCCACACCATTTGGCGTATTTGGTAAAAAGATAGTCTGATTTCCTTTAGAGGCAAAGGTATTCAAGGTATCCAAATACTGGTTGGTCAAAAGAATGGACATGATTTGCTCTTCTGTCATACCAACATTGGCTTCCTTGAGTTCGGTGATAGACTCTGCCAACCCATCCACAATCGCCTTACGTTGTTGGGCAATCCCCACACCATGAAGGCGGTCTTTTTCTGCTTCGGCTTCAGCTGCAGTGACAATTTTAATCTTGTCAGCTTCCGCCAATTCTTGCGCTGCCACCCGCTTACGTTGCGCCGCATTGATTTCATTCATGGATTGCTTAACTTCTGCATCTGGTTCAACCTTGGTTATCAAGGTTTTCACGATAATATAACCATAAGTAGTCATTTCTTCTGCTACTTGGTGTTGGACTTCAAGGGCAATCTCATCTTTTTTCTCAAACAATTCATCCAAGGTTAATTTTGGAACAGAAGAGCGAAGAGCGTCTTCGATATAAGATTTAATCTGAGATTCTGGACGCATGAGTTTATAGTAGGCATCTGTCACGCTCTGCTCATTGACACGGTACTGAGTCGCTACATTCATCATAACGAACACATTGTCCTTGGTCTTAGTCTCAACCACAATATCGCTTTGCAACAAGCGCAACTGAATCCGCGCTGCAATCGAGTCAATCCCAAAAGGCAAGCGAATATGAATACCGCTATTGGCAACCTTTTGGTATTTCCCAAAGCGTTCAATAATCGCCACCGACTGCTGACGAACCACATAAACTGTACTCAGTGTGACTATCACCAATAGGAGCACACAAACCACCACAAAAATCATCAAAAATGTTGCCATTATCGTGACCTCCATCATTATTTTCCTGTATTATAGCACATTTAAAGAAGGCTGTGCAGTTTTTACTGCGATTTTTCCTGAAATGTCAATAATTAGAGGTGAATTGTCACATTGTCGTCTAATACCTAACTAAAACAACTCTTTATAAAATGCAATCGTTTCTTCTAAGGTTGGCATAAATGGATTTCCTGGTGCGCAGGCATCAATCAAGGCATTCTTAGAAAGGTATTCAAAGTCAAAGTCTTTTTCTTCAATACCAAGCTCAGTCAGTTTCTTAGGAATACCTACGGTTTCAGACAGTTTCTCAATCTCAGCAATTGCATAATCAGCACACTCTTCATCTGATTTACTTTCCACATAAAGTCCCAAGGCCTTGGCAACATTACGGAAAGCTTCTGGTACACGTTTAGCATTTTCACGTTCTATAACTGGTAGCAACATGGCACAGCAAACACCGTGTGGCAAATTATATACTGCGCCGAGTTGGTGAGCCATTGAGTGAACATAACCAAGACCTGCATTGTTAAAGCTCATACCCCCAAGGAAGATGGCATTGACCATACCTTCACGCGCTTCAATGTCATGTCCGTTTGCCACTGCACGAGGAAGGTATTCCTTGATAAGCTCAATAGCTCCGATAGAGAGTTTCTTAGTCACATCATAAGCACCAGGTGTTACCAAAGCTTCAACAGCGTGAGTCAAAGCATCCATACCTGTCGCTGCAGTCAAGCCTTTAGGCTTAGAGAGCATCAATTCAGGATCATTAACAGAAATCAAGGCAAGGCTATTCTTGTCAACCATTACCATCTTAACCTTGCGTTCTTCGTCCGTAATCACATAGTTAATAGTGATTTCTGCAGAAGTTCCTGCAGTTGTATTGATAGCTACGACTGGTAAGCCTTTTTGAGCAGACTTATGAAGCCCCTCATAATCCTGTGGTTTTCCACCATTTGTAGCTATGATAGAGATACAACTAGCTGCATCCTGTGGAGACCCACCACCAAGACTGATGATAAAATCACATCCATGTTCTTCCAAAGCAGCTACCCCATCTGTGACATTCTTACAAGTAGGGTTTGGCTCTACATCGCTAAAGATGACATATTCGATCCCTTCTGTATCTAGCGGTTTTAAAACCTTAGGCAAAATGTCACTACCTTCAATGAACTTATCTGTCACCAAAAGTGCCTTTTTATAGCCAAGTTCCTTGATATAAGGACCTACTTCATTTACAACACCTTTACCAATAAGGTTGACTGCCGGAACGTAAAATGTTGCCATATAATTTTCCTCCTGCGCCTTCGCGCTATATATTTAACATCATTATATTACTTTTTGTATTCGTTTTCAAATATTTGTGAAATGTTTAACAAATGTTTTTTAAAGGAGTGAAATTTGATGATTATTTATAGGCCACTATTTCAAAAACCGACTAGCTCTTATGAGCTAGTCGGTTTTCTCATCAATGCGCCAACATTTCTTGGGCGATTTCTTGGCCAGATAGGTTATCTGGGTAGTAGGTTGGCCAGTTATCCATTTCTTCAAAGAGAGCTTCTTGGCTTGTACCTCCAAAGAAGATATGGAAATGTTCTGCCTTCACTGGAGCGATATTGTGGTCGCTAAACTGAACATACTTGAATTGTCCAGTGTCAGCATCTGTGGCTTCAAAGAGGAAGCGAACACCACGATTGCCTTTCTTGTAAGTCAAGATTTTCTTACCGACATACTTGTAAGTGTATTTTTTGCTTTGTCCACCTTGAACAAATTCCATAGTGTTATCAGTGATATTAATCTTAGTCACATCTGTCTGATAGCCTTTTGTATAGTAGGCCTTGTACTCAGCCTGGGTCATCTTACCAGTCAACTTAGCCTTGTAGTCAAAGACTTGGTCAAAAGTACCATCTTCAAGGAAAGGATAAACTGATTGCCAGTTACCGACATAGTCACTCAAGGTGCGGTCCTTGACAGCTGCATCCTCAAAGTAACCATTTTGAACTGTCTTGGTATCCTCTGCCTTTTCAGGCTCAATTGCTGGGCCTTCTTGGTCTGTTGTTTGTTTCAAAGCCTTGAGGTTTTTCTCCATGATAGAGATGTAATTTTCTCCAGCCTTGGTATCCTCTTCTGTCAGACTTTCTAAAGGATTGAGGACATCTGTTTTGACACCTGCCTCTTTTGAAAGTGTATTAGCAAGGGCTTGTGAGGCATTTTCTTCAAAGTAGATATAGGCGATTTTATTTTTCTTGACGTACTCTGTCAATTCTGCCAGACGTGCAGCTGATGGCTCGGCATCTGGAGAGAGACCTGAGATTGCGACTTGTTTGAGTCCATAGTCCAAGGCAAGGTAGTTAAAGGCTGCGTGTTGAGTCACAAAGCTCTTTTGTTTTGCTTGAGACAAGCCTTCTGCATAAGACTTATCCAAGGCTTGCAATTTTTCGATATAGGCAGCTGCGTTCTTTTCAAAGGTCTCTTTTTTATCAGGATAATCTGCTGATAAGCTGTCACGGATGTGCTCCACAAGTTTGATGGCACGGACTGGTGATAACCAAACATGGGGGTCAAAATCATGGTGATGGCCTTCTTCTCCATGGTCATGGTCTCCCTCTTCTTCCTCGCCACCTGGCAAGAGCAACATATCGCCAGTCGCCTTGATGGTTTTCACCTTTTTCTTATCCAAAGTATCTAGCAATTTAGGAACCCATGTTTCCATGTTTTCATTTTCATAAACGAAGGTATCTGCGTCTTGGATTTTGGCAACTGCCTTGGCAGACGGTTCATATTCATGGGGTTCTGTACCAGCACCGATGAGGAGTTCTACATTAGCAGTATCTCCTGCGACTTGCTTGGTAAATTCATAGACAGGGTAAAAGGTTGTCACAATATTTAGTTTGCCATCTGCCTGTTTTTGATTGGAACAAGCCACTAAAAACAAGGCACATAGACTGGCTAGCAATAAGCTAATTTTTTTCACGTTAGTCTCCTATTTGATAAAACGTCTTACTAAACTGATGAGTAAAAAGACAGTTACAAAAATAATGGTAATACTTGCACTTGCAGGTGTTTCTGCATAGTAGGAAATGTAAAGTCCTGCTACCATTCCCAAAAATCCAATAGCACTGGCAAGCAGCATAACCGATTTAAAGTTTTTCCCCAGACGCAGGGCAATACTAGCTGGCAAGACCATAATGGTCGACACCAGAAGAGCTCCTGCTGCAGGAATCATAAGGGCAATGGCCACCCCTGTCACCATGTTAAAAAGAATGGACATGGTGCGAACTGGCAAGCCATCCACAAAGGCCGTATCCTCATCAAAGGTCAAGATATACATTGGACGCAAGAAGAGGAAGGTCAAAATCAAAACAACCGCCGCAATGACAAAGAGGGAAATAACCTGCTCTTCGCTGATAGTCACGATTGAACCAAAAAGATACTGGTCCAAACTCATTGAGCTAGAGCTTTTACCCTTGCTCATGACAATCAGAGAAACAGACAGACCTGTCGACATGAGGATAGCTGTCCCGATTTCCATAAAGCTCTTGTAAACCGTACGGAGATACTCTAGAAAGACCGCCGCAATCAAGACAATGGCAATCGTAGAAACTGTCGGAGAAATCCCCAAAACCAGACCAAAGGCTACACCTGAAAGTGAGACGTGGCTAAGAGTATCACTCATCAAACTCTGACGACGCAAGATAAGGAAGGTTCCAAGAACTGGCGAGAAAAGACTCATAGCAATAACCGCCAGAAAGGCACGTTGCATAAAGTCATAAGATAATAAACTAAGCATGGCCCACCTCCTGGTCATTCTCATGAACGTTAAAACAACGCCATGGCGAGTCTTGGTTACGGACTAGATGAATATTGCGGTCCGCATAGTCCTTAACTTCTTCAGGGTCATGGGTAATCATCAAAACAGCCTTGCCATGATGATGGGCGCTGTGGTGCATGAGTTCGTAAAATTCATTTTTACTTCCTGCATCCATCCCCGTTGTCGGCTCATCTAGGATAAATACATCAGGGTCAGAAGCAAACATACGCGCGATTACCGCCCGTTGCTTTTGCCCCCCAGAAAGAGAACCCAAGCGTTTGTCTCTGTGCTCCCACATGCCAACTGAATCCAGACTGGCCTTGATATGCTCCTCATCATGAGCATTTAAACGACGGAACCAACCCTTTCGTGGGTAGCGTCCCGACTTGACAAATTCATAAACCGTACTTGGAAAACCAGCGTTAAAACTGGCAATCTGTTGAGGTAGATAAGCTATTCTCAATTTCTTACCCTGGGTATTTGTCTTTGAAATGGTCACCTTACCAATGCGTGGTTGAAGAATCCCAAGACTGGCCTTGATCAGTGTCGTCTTAGCCGCTCCATTTTCCCCTGTCAAGGTAACAAATTCCCCACTATCAACACTATAATTGATATGTTCAAGAACAGGCTCCTTATCATAATAGAAGGACAAATCCTCTACCGTAATATATCTCATTATTTGATTTCTCCTACTAAAGCAGTCAAAAACCGCTGAATCACTTTTTGTTCATTTGGAGTAAACTGAGTCGCCACTTGTTCATAGGTTAAAAGCGTATGCTCATGGTGATGATGGTGCTCCTCAGCAATTGGACGAGCCAAGTCAGTCAATTGATAAAAAATCACACGCGCATCCTTAGGATCTTTAGATGTCTCCAACATTCCTTCCTTGACCAAAGACTTAATAGCCTTGGTAACTGCCGCCTGACTGACATTGAGACGACGGGCCAACTCTGAATTGGTTAAAGATTCCTCTGACAATAGCATGAGGATATGCTCCTGAGTATTGGTTAGAGCTACCTCGCTAGTGCAATGACCTATTAGGATTTCATGCTGGTTTTCCGCCTGCAAAATCACCTCATTCAAAAAGGCATCGATATCCTTCGCTAGCTGTCTCATATTTGACTCCTTTCCTTTTAGACTTCTCTTTTTTAAGAGAAAATACTATTCTTTGAAATTATTTACTGGTTAATTATATCACAACCAAAAAAAGAGTCAAGAAAAAACGTGAAAACCAGTTTCATTCTTGAACTCTTCCATACTATTATCTATTGAAATTCCTTGACATCTCCATCATAAGTCGCCCAATCTTTACTGAAAAAGCGCTCATTCAGATGGTAAGTTGGAGCTGGGGTGGGATTGGATAGGAAAGGATCAACAGCCTTATCAAATGCCAACCAACCTAACCAACCAAGGTGAATGGTATCCTTCATAAAGAAAGCTTCCCCACCGTCCTTAGAAAAATCTGCTATATTGGTAAACCCTTGACTTTCTAACTGGTAGCGAATCTTCTGCACCGTTTGTTGGTACATATCTTCTCGTAAACCAGCATAGTCCATCCATTTTTTATTAACAGGTGGAATGATAAAAATTGGGTTTACCTTGGATTTAGAAAACTGTGTTAAAACCAACTGCAAGTCATTATATTCTGGCGACTTGAGATAGGTAAAGTTTTTCTGAGAATCCTTTAATTTCTTCAAATCCTTCTTAATCTGCGTATTATAGAAATAATTCTCCATTCCCAGATCATTATTAGAAGTATTTTTTTCTGCATCTGCTTTAACAATATCTTCTATAGCTTGATAAGAAAACTGGTCTGGCAAGGTCTTTAAATACTTAACTACATGCTTATCATAATTGACATAGCCCCTAACTGAAAACTGACCAAAAAAGGAAGCTTGGCGTTCATTAAACCGAGCTAATAATTCAATCATTTCATTGTCTGCAGACGACAATTCTTCTTTACTTGCCAACTTCTGAACCATGTCCTTCATAGCTACATTTGGGAACTGCTGTAGTAAGCGAGTCGCTGCATATTGACTAGCCTGATCCCCAGATTGATGTTCCAGAAAACTGGTCAACTGGTCTCCATTAAAATACTGCTGAAATGCTGCTGGCTCATAGCCATTTTTACTGAACCACTGAGGTGAGATAACATATACAACTTGTTTATTCTCCAGTTGTGGCAACATCTGTTGCATCCCAAAATACTGATTGAGCGAGGCAGCTCCCCTCTGTCCTAAAAGATAGGGGCGATAAGAGCGGTTGTATTTCTCAGCCAATACCGCAGGATGGGCACCGTCAAAACGAATCCATTCACTGGAGCCAAAGAAGGGAACAAAACGCATATTTGGATCAGATAGTGCTCTGACCTTTTGACTTCGCTCCTTAAAACTATCGATAGTAGTAGCCACCGCCGAACGCTTTTCAGCCCCCAGATCATGGCTCATCTCAGCAGGATAGAAAAAGATAAGCAGAAAAACCAACAAACCAGCTATCAAGACCGGTCCGAAGATCATCCATAAGCGTTTAAGCATTTTGTAGCTCCACAATACCAGCTATGATTTTATTGGCTGTATTCCAGTCGTCGCGACCAAACTCTGTTACAGGGACACGAATGTCAAAACGGTTTTCAATCTCCACAATCAATTCAACCGTTCCCATACTATCTAAAACACCTGCATCAAAAAGATCTTCATCCATCATGTCAGAAACATCTTCCATAAACAACTCATCAATAATTTCGATAACTTCTGATTTGATATCCATATTTTATTTCCTTTATTTTTTAAACCATAAATCATTCAAAAATCCAGAAAAGATCAAGAATGACAGCATGACGACATGGAAGGTGACAACCATGCCAAGCAACTGAATCCAGCGATTCTCAGGTAGAGCAGGCTTCCCTGCTTTTTTCCGTTCCTTATTGAGCGTTTTTTTCTTGCGAATCCAAGCGTCATTGATAACCAGTCCAATCCCATGAAAGAGTCCATAGGCGATATAGTACCAGGTCACACCGTGCCAAAATCCCATAATCAGCATATTTACAATATAGGCCACGCTTGAGGTTACATTGCGATTCTTAAAGACCTTCTTTCTGGTCAACACCATGACCATCCGCATAAAGACAAAGTCACGGAACCAGAAAGAGAGGCTCATGTGCCAACGATTCCAAAACTCTTTTAAATCCCTTGATAAAAAGGGCTTGTTAAAGTTGATGGGGCTACGGATTCCCATTAAGTTTGAGATAGCCAAGGCAAACATAGAGTACCCTGCAAAATCAAAGAAAAGCTCCAAACCAAAGGTATACATAACTGCCAAGGTATAGAGGTTAAAGAAGCCACCTGACTGCAAAGCTAGATTCTTCAGAGGAGGTAGTAAAGTTTCTCCTAAAACATGAGCTAGGATAAACTTATACAAAAATCCCCACATGATATAGCGAACAGATTCATCCAACATATCCATCAACTCATCCCGCTCAGGAATGGTCTGATAATTTTCATTAAATCGCTTAAAGCGATCGATTGGGCCACTCGAGAAAGTTGGCATGAAGAGAAGGAATCGGAGGAATTCCCAGAGGGTAAAATCCTTAATCACTCCATCTCTCAGCTCGATGATAATCCCAACCGAACGAAAGGTCAGGTAAGAAATTCCCAAAAAGCCAAGCAAAGACTGCGTTCCATTGATAGCCGGCTGCACCTTGACAAAGATAATCGGAAGCAGGGACAGAAAACTAACTAGGTAGAAGACACACTTGCCATCCTTACTTTTTCGATAGTGCTTATAGAAAAGCAAGAGCAATATTTCCCAACAAAGGTAAATACCCAAGGCAGCCAATTGATTAGTCTTCCCACCTACCAACATGGTGACGATAAAGAAGAGACTAACCAGTACTTCATACCAGGCAAAGCGTTTCTTGAAAAAGAGACCGATAAAGATGGGCAAGGTTGCAGCAATCACATAGACAAAATACTGAGGATTCCCATATGGCTCTAAATGAGGAAGCTGTTGAAAGAACTCCATCATCTCTTATTCACCTCGTTAATCAATCCTTTGATGTCAATTTTTCCATTTGGAGTCAGTGGCAAACTGTCTCGATAAAGGAATTTAGACGGCATCATGTAGGACATCATGATATCTGTTAAATCTTCCTTGATAGCCTTGGTAATATCAATATCTCGCTCAAACTGCTCACGAACACCGTCTTTCAAGATGACATAAGCCAATAGATTTTGCACCTTGTGGTCTTTATTATAACGTGGCACAGCTACAGCAGACTCGATAAAGCGAGACTTATTGAGGTTTTGAGAGACATCTTCTAACTCAATGCGGTAACCGTTGAACTTAATCTGGAAGTCCATGCGTCCGCCGTAGAGAAGTAAGCCTTCATCTGTCATAGTTCCCACATCTCCTGTATGGTAGGCTGGTAGACCTTCAAACTCAAAGAAGGCTTCTGCCGTTTTTTCAGGATTGTTCATATAACCTTTTGAAACGGCTGGTCCAGAAACAATGATTTCTCCCTGTTCGCCATTTGGCAATTTATTGCCGTCCTCGTCAATGATAAAGGTTGGAGAATCAGCCTTGGTATAACCGATTGGTAGGCGTTTGAGAGTCGCTAGCATCTCGTCTGTCACAGCAACAGCTGACAGGGCTACTGTCGCTTCTGTTGGGCCGTAAGCATTGATAATACGGGCATTTGGGAAACGTTTGCGTAGTTTTTGAGCCGTTTTAACCGTCAATTCTTCTCCATCAAAGTAGAAATGCGTGATTCCAGGCATTTTCTCACTATTAAAGTCTTCTGACAACATGGCCATATCCGCAAAAGAAGGCGTTGATGTCCAGATAGCGATTGGCAATGAAAAGATGGTCGCAAAGAGTTGCTTAAAGTCCTGAGTAATAGCTGAAGGAAGGGCAAAAAGTGTACCACCCAGTGCCAAGGTCGGTGCCCAATACATGACAGACAAGTCAAAAGAATAAGGGGGCTGAGCCAGCATTTGCGGACGACTTGGCGTCGCAAATTCCTTGTCCGTAATCATCCAGTTGGTAAAGCTGAGGAGATTATCATGTGAAATCTGTACTCCCTTTGGCTTACCAGTCGTACCAGAAGTAAAGATAATGTAGTAGTTATCATCTCCCTTGACTGGATGCGTGATCTCATATCTAGACCCTTGAGCAAAGGCTTCTTGAACCTGAGCTAGAGTCATCATCGGCGTAGAAACCTGCTCCAATGGGAAGTCTGAAACGGCAATAATCAAACTTGGCTCCGCTACTTCTAAAATAGCTGAAACTCGCTCCAAAGCCGAATGGCTATCAATTGGAATGTAGGCATGACCTGACTTAGTCAGCGCTACAAAAGTTGCCAACATTTCATATTCTTGGCCACCAAAAACAACCACAGGAGACTTCTCTGGCAAATCCAGTTGATCAATGGCTGCAGCCAAACTATCCGAATCAGCCTTTAAATCTCCATAAGTGTGTTCCTGCCCCAAAACATTGTAAACAGGATAGCTAGGCTGTGTCTGAGCAAAATGCTCAATGGTTTCAATCATATCTACTATTGGTTTATTTGACACAATAGGAATTCTCCTTCAAGTTAAAATTCATTATAGATAAAGCTTCCTTGACCCTGACCAAGATAGCTAAAGAAGTAAAGCAGCCCCAGAAAGATAAGAAAATACAAGGCTGTCCGACCAAGAAAGAGGTACAATTCTTTTCTCTGTTTCATCAAGAAAAACCATTCATTTCTGTAATTTTTGCTAAATAAGATAGACTCTTACTATAGTATTTTTCTACCATTGTACCACTTTATAGGCTAGTTTTTCAATTGTTTACCGTACATTTTCACTAGATTTCAGCTTATTTTAAGGGTTATGCGCTTTTTCTATGTATATTTCAAGTAGAGTGATACTGTTTCAAAACTCCATTTCATGAGAAAATGAAGGAAATCTTCCCATAATAAAACGCACGATATCAAGTTTTTTCAACACCTGATACTATGCGATTTGCTGATTTTTAAAGACTTTTTAACTAGTCTCTCATTTAAAATAATCTCGTCTGATATAAATTAAAATAGCTTCTATCACCAGACAAATGGCCGATATCCAAAAACTGATACTAATACCAAAACTCTCAGTAATATAGCTCATTAGCAAAACAAATACTGAAAATGCTAGTGTCGAAATCACTTCAAGAACGGAATAGACATTAACCAAGTTATTTTCCTCTACTGTTTCCTGAAGAAATACACTTTCAGGAACTTCTTTTAGTTGCGATAACATACCAACTAAAGCTGAAAATACTAAAAACATCTGTGCATTTGGAAAATATAGAATAGTCAGTGTCACTATTGCCATGGCTACAAGAGGAAAAAGAATACTTTCCCATTTAGCAGCAAGAAACTTTTCAGATAGCCGAAAAGCAATTAAGCCACTAATTATAATCCCGATAGAATATGCTGTATTAGAATATCCCCAGTAACTTTCCGTTTCATTTAATAACTCAGTTACAAAGACAAGTATGATAGACGAAACCCAAATCGTATTTGAGAAAATTTCAAATAAATTTGCTGATACAAAAAGTCTTAATCTAGGATCTCTAGCAACTAACTTCCAACCTTTGAGCAAAATTTCAAGATTAGTTTCTGACTCTAGCACCTCCACTTCCGCCTTCGGAAGAAATAACATCAGAAAGCTAGAAATGATATACAAGATTAAAATGATAAACGTGGTAGGTAAGAGACCAATTGTTGCAAACAAGAGTCCACCTAATCCCCAACCCACTAACTGAACAGCTTCACCAGTCATTGACAAGGCTGAGTTAGCCTTACCCAAATCGGTCGCATAGCGTGGCACAATAGCATAGGAAACAGGTGCTGCAAAACCATCCAATATGGAAATCGCAACAACAAATAGATAGATCACCAAAGGCGCTACTGATTGCATTACGGTAAACATTCCTACCAGTATCGCCAATAATATAGTCTTTCCAAATTGGGATAAAGATAAAACCCTATTTAGCGCTATCCTTTTAGTAACTAAAGGAACTAAAAGACTTGCAACAAAAGAGGATATCCCTATTAAAATGGGAACTAGTGATGTGGCAATTACTGATTTTGAAATAATGTATATGTTAGCAATGATTGTTACTCTAAAGAAAATATCTGCTAAATTTGCAAACAATTGAGAGACTAACAATTTGATAAATGAATTAGACATATAGCTCTCCTATCTTAGTTGCCAACTTTGGAATTAAAATTTGATTTTTAATATTTTAGCATAAAATAGCAGAAAACAAAAGTGAGATTTTTCACATAAAAAAGCAAAAACTATTGCCTTTATTCTTCCTATTTTTTGAAGGAATTATTATCGTTGGAGGCTAGCTCTAAGAAGTTATACTCAATGAAAAAAGCCTGAGATACTCATCTCAAGCTCTATTTTCTAAATTAGAAAAGTGAGAATACGAGAACGGCCAAGGCTGCTCCGATAACAGGTCCCACAACAGGAATCCAGGCATAAGACCAGTCTCCGTCTCCCTTGTTTGAAATTGGCAAAATGCTATGCATGATACGAGGTCCAAGGTCACGCGCAGGGTTCAAGGCATAACCTGTTGTCCCACCTAGTGATAGACCGATACCGACAATCAAAGTCCCCACTGCAAAGGTTCCGATTCCTGCTTGAAGGTCATAAAGTCCCAAAGCAAAGATTGTCAATACCAATACAAAGGTGCCAAGGATTTCGCTGATCAAGTTTGATACAGTATCTTTGATGGCTGGTCCAGTACTGAAGGTTGCCAGGATATTTCCTGCATTTTCTTCTGCCTCATAGTGAGGTTTGAATTGCAACCAAACCAAAATCTGACCGAGCATAGCCCCTGCGAACTGGGCTAGGATATAAGGGAAAACGGATGCCCAAGGCAAGTCACCTTTTAAAGCCACACCAATTGTCACAGCTGGATTCAAATGAGCTGGACTGAGTTTTCCAGATACAAAGACTGCAACTGCAACTGCAATCCCCCAACCCATCGTAATCACAATCCAACCTGAGCTGTTGCTCTTGGTTTTTGGAAGAACAACACCAGCAACAACACCATTTCCTAGAAGAATTAGGATTAAAGTCCCTAGAAATTCTCCAAATAATTCATTCATCATCTTTCTGTCTCCATTAAAAAGAAGGGGCGGGCGACAAGGAAGCCTGCCCTCCACCTCTTTGATTTTTTCTTAATTTTTTAATTCTGCTAAATCATTGTTAGCGAGAGCCGCTTCGACATCCGCACGGTAAGTTGCTTTCTCATCTTCTGTCCAGTCATAGAATCGTCCCATTTCATCCAAAACTGGCTCAACGATGCTATCCAAACTATCACGCATAAAGAGCATGTGATTGGTACGACGAAGAAGGAAGTCAACTGGGCTAAGAGCCAACTCATTGCGCATTGCATAGTGAAGTGACAAAGTGTCTGCCAAACTGAGTCCTGGCGCTTGTTCCAAACTATGAGCAAGAGCAAAGACCTTCGGTGCATTTGAACCGTAAAGATTTGCTAGATAGTGAGCTTCCTTGCTATCCAATCCACGTGACACTCCAAGTTGCGCAAAGGCTTCGATTTCTGAGTCCACATTTGCTGGGTTCAATTCTCCACCTGAAACAGGGTAAGTCTTAGAGTTGATCAGTTTAAAGCTACGATCAAATTCTGATTTGAGGATATCAACCACGCGCTCCATAGCTCCTTCAGCCATCTTACGGTAGTCTGTGATTTTACCACCAGCAAGAGTCAAAAGGCCATTATCATCACGGTCCAAGCTAGAACCACGTGAAACTGCAGATGGATCCAAATGTTTTTCAGACGTACTGCTTTCAAGCTTGCTGACAGCAGATTCAACATCTTCACGCGTTTTTTCTTTCGATAGATAAGCTTCGACAGTCGCAATCAAGCTATTGAAGCTCTCATCACTAATGGTTCCGTTGTTTCCACCATTGTAGTCAGAAGCGCTATTGCCTGCAATCAATGGACGAAGACCAGCCCAGCTGCTTTCGATATCGTCAATAGTGATGTTAGCTTCTGGGAAGCGGTTGTTGACAATGCCAAGTAGGTAATCTACATCTTCCTGCGTCACTTTTGGATGTTCTAAATCTCCTGTGTAGTCTGTATCGGTTGTACCGAAGTAAGTCTTGTTTTCACGCGGAAGTACAAAGACCATACGGCCATCACCCAAACCTGTATCAAAGTAAACTGGTTGAGAAACCTTGATTTTGCTTGAATCCACTACCAAGTGAACTCCCTTAGTTGGACGCATTTGTGAGAATTGGGTTCCCTTATTAGACAAATTACGCACCTTGTCGCTCCAAGGACCTGTTGTGTTAATCACCAGACGCGCCTTGATTTCAAAGACTTTGTCTGTCAACAAATCACGAGCTACGACACCTGTAATCTTGCCACTTTCGTCAAAGAGGAAGCCTTCTGCCTTCACATGGTTGGCAATGAGGGCACCATCTTGATTGGCACGTTTGATGTTTTCGATCACGAGACGTGCATCGTTGTTACGGAAGTCAAGGTAAACCCCACCTCCTACCAAACCTTCTTTCTTCAAGTTTGGCTGGCGTTCCAAGACTTCTTCCTTACTCAAAACCTTGTTAGCAGCTGGTGTGTTGTTGACACCTGCCAAGAGGTCGTAAAGATCCATAGCTACTTTAAGACGGAAGAGGCTAAAAGTAGCTCCATCTTCATCGTAAACTGGCAAGAGCATTGGGTCTGGTTTCGGAATGTGTGGAGCGATTTGTTGAACCACTGCACGTTCAGAAACTGTATCTGATACCACTTCTACATCAAATTGCTTAAGGTAACGTAGTCCTCCGTGAACCAGTTTTGTTGAACGGCTGGATGTTCCTTCTGCGAAGTCCTGCATTTCAATCAAACCAGTATCTAGACCACTAGCTGCTGCCTGCAAGGCTACACCAGCCCCTGTAATTCCTCCACCGATAATCAAGAGGTCCAAGGTACGTTCTTGCATTTTTTTAATTGATAATTCACGTGTTTTCTTTGAAAATTCCATATTTACACACTTTCTAACTAAGTCGCTTTATTCTTCCAGTATTAGTCGTCTACTTCCGCAAAGACTTGGGTTGCTTTCACAGCTTTCTTCCAGCCCTTGTAGAGTTGTTCCTTGCGAGATTCGTTCATAGATGGCTCGAAGAGCTCTCCTGTCTCGTTCAAGAGTTTCAACTCATCCAAGTCTTTCCAATAGCCCACTGACAAACCTGCTAAGAAGGCTGCCCCCAAAGCTGTTGTTTCCAAGTTTTTGGCGCGTGCGATATCGATTCCCAAAATATCAGCTTGGAACTGCATGAGGAAATTGTTCATAGCTGCACCACCGTCTACTTTTAAGACTTGAATAGCTGTCTGAGCATCCACTTGCATGGTGTCGATGATGTCACGTACTTGATAAGCAATAGATTGCAAAGTCGCCTTGATAAAGTCTTCTTTAGTTGTTCCACGAGTTAAGCCAAAGACAGAACCTCGAGCGTTTTGGTTCCAGTATGGAGCACCTAGACCTGTAAAGGCTGGAACGACATAAACTTCATCATTATTGTGAGAATCACGAGCGTATTTTTCAGATTCTGGTGAATTTTCAACCATGCGAAGACCGTCACGAAGCCATTGAATGGCACTTCCTGCGATGAAGATAGAACCTTCCAAGGCATAGTAAACCTTGCCATTGATTCCGTAACCAATCGTTGTCAAGAGGTTATTTTCAGACAACTGCATCTCTTCACCAGTATTCATGATGATGAAAGAACCTGTTCCATAAGTATTTTTAACCATACCAGGTTCAAAGGCCAACTGCCCAAAGAGGGCTGCTTGTTGGTCCCCAGCCATACCTGAGATTGGCACTTCTCCACCGTAGAAATGGAATGGCGCTGTCTTACCGTATATCTCAGAGTTAGAACGAACCTCAGGCAACATTGCTTTAGGAATGTTAAGGATTTCCAAAATCTCATCATCCCATTTGAGTTCTTTAATATTGTAGAGCATAGTACGAGCTGCATTTGAGTAGTCCGTCACGTGAGCCGCACCGTCAGTCAACTTCCAAACTAACCAAGTATCGATAGTACCAAAGAGCAATTCTCCTTTTTCTGCTCGCTCTTGAGCGCCTTCTACATGATCCAAAATCCAACGAACCTTGGTAGCAGAGAAGTAAGCATCAATGATCAAACCAGTCTTTTCATGGAATTTTTCCACATAACCTTGACTTTTTAGTTGTTCAGCCAAAGGTGCTGTCTGACGTGACTGCCAAACGATTGCGTTGTAGATAGGAAGCCCTGTTTTCTTATCCCAGACAACAGTTGTTTCACGTTGGTTGGTAATCCCGATTGCTTCGATTTGATTTGGCTTGACACCACTTTCGATGAAAGCACCCGCAATAACTGACTGGACTGAGTTCCAAATTTCATTGGCATTGTGCTCTACCCAACCTGCCTGAGGGAAAATCTGGGTAAACTCTTTTTGACTCGAGCTAACTTTTTCTCCTTTTTTGTTGAAAATGATAGCACGAGAACTTGTAGTTCCCTGGTCAATGGCCATAATGTATTTTTCTTGTGACATGTGCTGTCCTCCTGATAAAGATCTTGAGGATGTTTCCTCTTTACACTTACTAGTATACAAAATAAAGCGCTTTCTTGTTTATCAACTTTTTTTAATTTTTTAAAAAATGTGAGGAGATTGTATGAATTTCACAAAAAAGACCTGGAACGACCAAGCCTTTTAAGTGAATAATAACTGACGAATCCCTGCCAAATCTTCCAAATCCAAGTCGTTTTTTAAATAATAAACTGGGGTCTGTTCCTTCTTATGAATCGGATTATTGGTAACCAGCAAATCATAATGCCGAGTACAATCATAGGCTTCAATGGTAATAAAACGATTGTATTCCAAATACCGTTTCAAAATGGCTGCCATCCTTGAAAAGACAAGAAAACCAGATGTCAAATCCAGACCAATTCGCATATGCTGGCCACCATTTTCAGCCATATATTCTATCAACTGGAGCCATTCCCAGAGAATTTTCTTATCCAAATCCGTCTCCTGCTGAAAGGCAGGTAGAGCATGAAAAATCTCCTCTGCCGTTCCCCTAAAATCATGTTCCATCAGCAAATAAGGATGACGATTCTCTAACTGGTACTTATAGCGGTCCTGTAAGATATAACCCTTATATAGATAGACTTGAGCACAAAGCTGACTGAGTTCATAGGTAACGTGATCCTCTGTATAATCACCCAGTAACTCCTCCTTCTTCATTTCTTGAATCAATTGCGTCAGCAAATCTGCCAACTGCCCTCCAAAACCAAGGATATACTCCATAGTATGAAGAGGAAGAATGCGATGAGATAGGAGGAAAGAGAAGAAAATCATCATCTCCCCATCCTCAGTTCCTAGAGGAAGGTGTTGCCCCGCAAAAAAGGACGGAGCCTTTCTCAGCAAACGAAGGTAGAAAATATTGTCAAAATAGCCTCGCATTTTCTCTTCTATCACTTGGAACTGACAGGCATTGACCCGAAGACGCTGTTGACTGATGTGGGACCAGAGAACCAAGTCTAACTTCTGCCCCGAAGACAAGCTTGCACCACAGATTTCTTCTAAACTGGCAATCTCCTGTTTTCTCTCTGGTTTCTGCATATGGCCTTCCCATTCCTGACTGGACCAGACCTTGCGGAAAAGACAGAAATAGAAATAGCGAATCTGATGCTCTGGACCTCGCCAACGTCCATTTTGAATAGATAAATCAAATTCTGACAAAATCTGATTTAAGCTAGCTAAGTGACGACCAAGCGTAGCCTCGCTAATCATCAATTCTTGAGCCAGCTGATGGGCTAAAAACTGTTGGTGGTAGAGAAGATAGACCAAAATCTGATATTTAACAGCATTCTCCAAAAACAGGCTCCGAATATCTCTTCCCTTGGTAGTTGCACCGATCGATAGACGCAGATTTTCATCTTCTAAATGAATAGTCAGCTCTATGCCACTATCCAAAGCCTTGTCATTGAGCAGGGTGACATATTTGGTTAGGGTTGCTTTTGAAAATCCTGTTTCCTCCATTACAGCCTTGACGGTCGTCTGAGACTCTTGTAATAGAAAGGAAAGGATTGAAAATTGGCCAGATTCAGCCTTTTCCATCAAATCTCCTAAATACATTTGTTACCCCTTTCATTTTCTACCTTAAGCATAGCATAAATCTTACAAATGCTGAAATAATCTGTTTCTCTTTTTATTTTCATGCTGATTTCCTAGTTCATTATCCTGAAAATCAGCAAACACACGGCTCCCCCTTTGGACATTTTTATGCTAAAATAGTAGCTATGGATAAAATTATTAAAACAATATCAGAAAGCGGAGCCTTTCGTGCTTTTGTCCTTGATAGCACAGAAACAGTCCGCACTGCTCAAGAAAAACATCAAACCCAAGCTAGCTCAACTGTAGCGCTTGGTCGAACTCTTATCGCTAGCCAGATTCTCGCAGCCAATGAAAAAGGAAATACCAAACTAACAGTTAAAGTGCTGGGCTCTAGCTCTCTAGGTGCCATTATCACGGTCGCTGATACCAAGGGGAACGTCAAAGGCTACGTTCAAAATCCTGGTGTTGACATCAAAAAGACTGCAACTGGTGAAGTCCTAGTTGGACCTTTTGTTGGAAATGGTCAATTCCTCGTTATCACAGACTACGGTACTGGAAATCCTTACAACTCTATGACTCCCCTCATCTCTGGGGAAATCGGTGAAGACCTGGCCTTTTACCTGACCGAAAGCCAACAAACCCCTTCAGCAGTCGGCCTCAATGTCCTTTTAGACGAAGAAGACAAGGTCAAGGTTGCAGGTGGTTTCCTAGTTCAAGTCTTGCCAGGAGCCAAGGAAGAAGAGATTGCTCGCTTTGAAAAACGCATCCAAGAAATGCCAGCTATCTCAACTCTTCTCGAAAGTGAAGACCATATCGAAGCCCTCCTCAAGGCTATCTACGGTGACGAGGCCTACAAGCGTCTTTCTGAAGAAGAAATTCGTTTCCAATGTGACTGTAGCCATGAGCGCTTTATGAACGCTCTTGCCAGCCTTCCAAGCTCAGACTTACAGGAAATGAAAGAGGAAGATCACGGGGCAGAAATCACTTGTCAATTCTGCCAAACAACTTACAACTTTGATGAAAACGACCTGGAGGAACTCATTCGTGACAAATCTTAATACACCCTTTATGATTGGCAATGTTGAGATTCCCAATCGTACCGTTCTAGCGCCTATGGCTGGTGTGACAAACTCAGCCTTTCGTACTATTGCAAAAGAGCTCGGAGCTGGACTCGTTGTCATGGAAATGGTCTCTGACAAGGGAATCCAATACAACAACGAAAAAACACTGCACATGCTTCATATCGACGAAGGCGAAAACCCTGTTTCTATCCAACTCTTTGGTAGCGATGAAGACAGCCTAGCACGCGCAGCAGAATTCATCCAAGAAAACACCAAAACCGATATTGTGGATATCAACATGGGCTGCCCAGTTAACAAAATCGTGAAGAACGAAGCTGGCGCTATGTGGCTCAAGGATCCAGATAAGATTTACTCTATCATCAACAAGGTTCAATCTGTCCTTGATATCCCACTTACTGTCAAAATGCGTACCGGCTGGGCTGACCCGTCTCTGGCAGTAGAAAATGCCCTCGCTGCTGAAGCTGCAGGCGTTTCTGCCCTCGCCATGCATGGCCGTACCCGTGAGCAAATGTATACAGGTCACGCAGACCTTGAGACCCTTCACAAGGTCGCTCAAGCTTTGACCAAGATTCCATTTATCGCCAACGGTGACATCCGTACAGTTCAAGAAGCCAAGCAACGCATCGAAGAAGTCGGTGCTGATGCAGTTATGATTGGCCGAGCTGCCATGGGAAATCCTTACCTCTTCAACCAAATCAACCACTACTTTGAAACAGGAGAAATTCTACCTGATTTGACCTTTGAAGACAAGATGAAAATTGCCTACGAACACTTGAAACGCTTGATTAACCTCAAAGGGGAAAATGTCGCAGTTCGTGAATTCCGTGGCCTCGCTCCTCACTACCTCCGTGGAACATCTGGCGCTGCCAAACTTCGTGGAGCTATTTCACAAGCTAGCACCCTAGCAGAGATTGAAGCTCTCTTGCAATTGGATAAGGCTTAAAATGGTTCATACTGCTCTACTTGTTATCGATATGCAAAAAGCATTTGATAACCCTATCTGGGGAGAACGGAACAACCCTCAAGCTGAACAACAAGCATTGAGGGTACTGGCATACTTTCGTAAACACGCTCTTCCAATCTTACATGTTCAACACATATCTGACAATCCCCAGTCGCAATTTCATAACAAACAAAATCAGGAGTTTAAAAGTGGATTTGAACCAGTCACCTCAGAACCTATCTTTCAAAAAACGGTTAATAGCGCCTTCATTGGAACAAATCTTGAAACATATTTACGAAAAAATCAGATTTGTCATTTAGTCGTTGTTGGTTTGACCCTGCCTCATTGTGTATCTACTACGACACGAATGGCAGCAAATCTTGATTTTAAAGTCACTTTACTAGCAGATGCCACTGCCAGTTTTACCCTATCTAACAAAAACGGTCAGGCCATCTCTCCTGAGACTATCCATGAGATTAATCTCCTTTCTCTACAAGATGAGTTTGCTCAAATTCTTACTACAGAAGAATTTTTAACCCAAGTATAAGTATAAAATAATCCGTCAACTCTTATTGAGCTGACGGATTTTGAATGCAGTAATGCAGTGAACCGAAACACAAATAGGTAAATTTAGACCTTATACTCTTCGAAAATCTCTTCAAACCACGTCAGCATCGCCTTACCGTATATAGGTTACTGACTTCGTCAGTTCTATCTACAACCTCAAAGCAGTGCTTTGAGCAGCCTGCGGCTAGCTTCCTAGTTTGCTCTTTGATTTTCATTGAGTATTAGAACTGATGATTAACAATTATTCATAAATGTCTATAAATTCACTCAGAACTGACTATACTAGTCTACCCCCTTTAGAGCACTAATCATGTCAATCTTTCTCATACGAAGACTAATAAAATAAGCAGTCCCTAAAGATGTAAACCAAACCAATAACGTAGCAGAAGCAAGGACATACATACTGATATAAGCGGTATACTCAATTCGAATCGTCGAAAATGTTGCTACATATTCTTTCAAAAACCATATGCCTAAAGGAATTCCTACTAGCCAACCAATAAAGGTAGTTAGTATAGTCTCAAAAAGAGTTACCATCTGTAGATATTGATTAGAAAATCCTAATACTTGTAATGTAGCATAGTCTCTCATTCTCTCTACAAAGTTTAAAGAGCCCAGATTATAGAGAACAATAATAACAAGTAATAAGGCAAAGCCAATAATCATTAGAAATACATTCATCAAACTAGATACAAAATCATAGGCATTTTTTTCTTGGCTCCCTTTTTCAATGACAGATAGAACACCTTTGTCTTGCTTAATAGTATCTTCGTCCACCTCCGGCCCAACTAATAAAGTATGTGGAGTAAAATCTCCCCCTGCTTTTTCAAAGACTCTAGCATGAAGATAGGCCCCTTGATTGGTTTCACTTGTGACAATCCCTTTTACTTCAAACTTGTAAGTATGACCATCTTGATAGGGAGTCACATTTAAAAAATCTCCGACTTTAATACCTGCTAAACGGGCAAATGATCTAGTTACATACAAACCATCATCTTTCAAAGAATCAGCACTCTCTGTTTTTGCTTGGATCATATCTCCATCATCAAATATAATCAATAAACGGTTGTAGCCATCATCTGGATTAAAATGTGCCTGTGAAATTTGTACACCTTGCCCACCATATCTAGACTTAGAAGATGTATAATCCGCTACGGTCAGTCGTTTTGAATAAGAAAAATCTTCATTGTATGCCTTATCAACAAGATGATTCATGGACACAGGCATACCAATTCCAGCAATCAGTAACATCATACTTCCTGCAACTCCCACGATTCCCATCAAAACTCGAATACGATTAAACGAGGCATCCCGAATTGCCCATCTAGAAGGATAAGAAATTCGTTGCCAGATAGAGGAAAATCTTTCCACAAAAACAGATTTAGCAACTTTTTCTTTACCTCTTAAAAATATTGCTGGTAAGCCTCTAGCTGACTCTCTAGAAGCTAAATAGGCAGCTAAAACACAAATAATAATGACTACAATACCGACAACCATTGATGAAGACGAATAAGATATTTGCCAATTTGGAAGTGTAAACATTGACTTTTGAGTTTCTAGTACAAACCATGACATCAAGGGAGAAATAGCAAAGCCTGCGAAACTTCCTAATAAACTTACTACTAAGCCAAATAAAATATAATGTAAACTGATAGCCTGATTTGAAAAGCCTAAAGCCTTTAATACAGCAATCTCTTTTGTTTGGCCATCAATCAAACGCTGAATGGTTGTAAACATAGCCAAAATAGCTAACAAAATAAAGATAAAAGAAAATAAGTAAGATAAGTTTCTAATTTGCCCAACTCGATCGGTAGCTTCTGATATTTCAGTTAAACTTTTTTGATCTTGATAAGAAACTAAATCGCCCCCAAAAATAGACTCTAAATCTCCTCGCAAATCTACCTTAGAACCGTAAATTTCTAAGGCATTATCTGACGATAAACCCAGAATTCCTTTTGCAATTTCATTATCTGCAATATAACCATAGGCATCATTGTCAGGATTTGGAGCTATATATTCCATACTACCTGTAAAATAAATCTTATCTGTTGCCTGAACAAATCCTACAATTTTTAAATCTATCTGTTCTCCTCTTGATGAAATAGAAATTGAATCTCCAATCTGTAAACGATTCTTCTTCGCATAATTCCCATCAATCCAAATCGAATCTTGTTTTCCTTCAGAAAAACGACTTCCTTCTGTTACTGTAACCAGTTGATTATCTGTAATCGTTTCAAGATTGATTCGTCCGTCAGTCTTGTCTAAACGAACAATATTAGCAAAGCCTTTCTTTTTACTGACAACTTTTTCAACAGAAGATAATTGTTCAACCTGCTTGATTTTTGATTCATCAATTTGTCTCGCTTGAACCCAAACAACAGGAAGTTCAGATTGTTTCAGATAACTCTCTAGACTCTTTTCAAGTCCATGCCAAGCTCCTTGTAGACCTACAAAGATTAATACACTTAATAGAGACATCAGAAAAACAGAGAAAAATTGTTGCCAATTTTGCCGAAGATCTCTTAATAATTTTATATGAAGATACCTCATCCCAGCACCTCTTCATTATTCTCTATTTTTTCAATACTTCCATCTTTCAAATATATAACTCGATCTGCAAATTTAGCAAACTCTCTATTATGTGTAACCATTACAACTGCAGCATTCCCATTTCTAGAAACTTCCTTCAATAGAGTTAAAATACTATCACCTGTCTTTGAATCTAACGCTCCTGTAGGTTCATCACACAATAATAGACTAGGCTCTTTAGCCAATGCCCTTGCAATTGATACACGTTGCATTTCACCTCCAGAAAGTTGATTAGGAAAATTATTTTTTCTATGAAGTAAACCAACTTGAGCTAAATACATATCAATTTCTTTATTGTTTTTCACTAAATTTGCTGCAATACCTATATTCTCCTTGGCTGTTAAACTTGGAACTAAGTTATAAAATTGAAAAACAAAACCAATTTTATCTTTTCGATAAGCAGATAATTCCTTGTCCGTAAACTTTGTTACTAGTTCCTCATCAAATATAAAGGTTCCTGATGTCGCACGATCCATCCCACCAAGTAAATTTAGTAACGTACTTTTCCCTGAACCTGATGGACCTAAAATAACTGTAAATTTCCCTTTCTCAATAGAAAAACTAACTTGATCTAAAGCACGAACTTCTTGCTCTCCTACCTTATAAATCTTACTAATATTTTGAAACTGAATCATACATACTCCTAATATCTTGTCATAAATTTTATTTTTTCCTTTAATGTAGGCTCTTCATACTGTTCTATGATACGTTTAGATACTGCTTCCCTGTTTTCTCGTATAACCTTTTCAGCTAAGGAAATAGCCTCATCTACTGGAACAACTATTGGCAACTCATAATGTTGAATGATCTGATTTAACCGTTCTTTCTGACTACCTTTGACACAATAAGGTGTCAGACCCAAATTCCTATAAGCTTCATATAATTCCTCATCTGATAAATTTCGATACTCCTCAGATACTGGTCTATGCCCATCTGGATCCATTGCAAACTCTACTGGTAAATGAACAACATCTGTATACCACAATTTCGCATGATTATTAGAGACAACCCCATAGGCAGTCAAATATTTTTTGAAAAATGTTCGACCAGGAATACCTAAAATAGATTTCATCAATCGATGAATGAATGCTGATCCTGGGTTAATTCCTACCCTCATTCGAACAGTCCCGTAAATCCATTCATTCAATACTGAACCATCTGATAGAAAACTTCCATGTTCCTTGTATAAAATTCCTTCCGTACGAATTCTCTCTTCAAAACGCTTTAGCCCTAGTGCCATTAATTCGGTTGATGACATATCCTGAAATCTTCTGCCAGGATATAAATCTGTCAAAATTTCCCTCGCAGATAAAGCGTCAATTAAGGGAAGTCCCGTTGCAATCGAAAGAGCTGTAGCAGTTGTTGTCTTACCTGTAGAATAAGTTCCTGATATGACTAACCTTAATTCTCTATTTCCCATCACTGTCCCCCTCCATCAGGTAATTTTTGAGCTATTTTACTTTTAAAGACTACCTTATGATCTATATCATATCCGGACATTTCGTAGACTTTCCAATACTCTTCTCTAATTTTTAATAATCTATTTTTTGAAACACTACCACTAAGCTCTACTACTCCGTTCAAAATTGGTGAATTCAAGTCTGCACTCACTTGCTTCATCCACATGGTATTGCTCTCTTCTCGAGATATCTCTTCTATATGGTAGGCCAACATCTCTGCCATTTGAGAAAAAATAATCAGAAGTTCTAACAAACTATAATAATTCTTTTCTAGACTACCTACACCACTATATTCAATATCTTTGATCAATACTTGCTCTGCTTTACAAGATATACTACTATCTGAAAACTCAACATCGTATATATCATGTTGTCTATCTCTCAAATGAGTTGATAAAAAATCTCTACCTTGTTCTCCTATAGCAGCTACATTTTCCATACATTCTAATAATTGATATCCTAAACAAACTTTCATATCCATTACCAAGCAATCAAATTCAATTACTTGGTTCGTCATTTTGAAATTTTGTAATTCTAATTTTAAATTTACCAATTCTTCTATAGCTTTTATCCCTGACTTTATCTCAAAATGGCTTAACCTATACTGATTTAAGCTCACTCCCATTCTTTTCAGTATTTCACTTCCAAATAAATGTGCTAATACTATTCCATCTAATGTACTCAGGTGCTGCTGTATAATTTCAGATTGTTTACTAGACCACAAACCTTCTTGATGAAGAGACCCAACCCCTTCTAAAATATTTTTCAACTTAACTTCATAAATCGTTCTCTTATGTCCTCTACAAAAATAGCGATTTTTATTGTCTCCAAGTAAATAATCTACTGTTAGCATATCCTTCTCCAATCTGTTAAACTTACTCTATATTAAACAAAAAAAGACAAGAAAGAATCCGTAATTTACGAAAACCTTCTTGCCTTTTTAGGATAAAATTATAAAGACACTAGATTTAATCGAATAGCCTCACGTACAGCTCCAACTCTACTCGTCACTCCCAACTTTGAACAAATATTTGAAACATGGGTATCTACTGTTCTCCTGCTGACAAATAAACTATTTGCTATCTTTTCATTAGAATATTCTTTTACAATAAGTTCCAATACACTTAACTCCGTATCTGTCAATAGATTATTTTCTTGCTTTTCTAACAAACCATCTGGGATAACATGATTGCCCTTATAAACAGCATAAATTGCACTTTTAACATCCAAATAAGAACTTTCTTTGGGTAAAAAAGCTTGAATCCCAAAGTCCATCGCTCTCTTATGTAACAAAGTGTCATAAAATCCTGATAAAAGAACTATCTTGGGAACTGTATTCAGAAATCTATTTATTTGACTAATAACATCAAATGCCGTTACTCCTTTCAGCATAAAATCCATAACTAGCACATCTACCTTTTCATGCTTGAGACAAAGAAGTAAATCTGCTACTTCTGTATAGGAACCAACAATTTTAAAATCATCTTCCTTTAAAAAATAGTTCTCCAATCCTTGTAATACTAAACTGTGATCATCAATCAAAACCAAACGAATCATTTTTCTTCCCTTCTATAGGTATTCGTATCTTCACACTTGTAGGTTCTATATTTATCTGAACAGTTCCCCCCAATAAATGAACCTTCTCTACAATTCTATTTAAACCAAAATGATATTCATTAGACTGATAGTTTCCCTTAAAAATACCATCATCTATAACTACAATTGATAAAATCTTTTCTTTTGTAGATAAATCTACAGTAATTTCTCTAGCATTCCCATGAAGAATACTATTATTTACTAGTTCTTTAACTGTCCTTAATACAAACGTGCCCACTTTATCATTAACTTTTTCTTCATCTATTGAAAAAGTTGTCATAATCGAAACAGTTTCCATCTTCATGAATTGGTTTAATATGCTAGTAATAGATTCTTTCAGGCCTAATTCATGCACCATTAAAGGATAGATATTGGAACATAAATCTCTTAATTCAAAGACAATATCATCCAACATCTCTAATAAAGCTACCCTATTAATTTGTTCACTAATTTCTAACTGCTTTTTATAATAAATAACCTTCTGAATTGTAGTATCATGTATAAACGTTGCAATTTCTTCCCTCTCCAATTCAGTAGCTACAAAAGTATGAAAACTACTAAAGATTCCCTCCATTTTATGGCTAATCAACATCATTTTTCTTATTTCAGGTAACAAAGCTAGCGAAAAAAGAAAAGTGTAAAGAACGAAAAAAATTGGAGAAAATTCTCTTAATAACAGACTAAAAAGAATAATTAAACTAGTAAAAAAAACGGCAAATATCAAGTTATATATGAACGGGTTCCACTTCCAAGCAACATATATCATTCGCTCTAGTATCAAGTTATTTACAATAGAGAACAAAATAAGCAACAATAGAGGAATACTATAAATAAACGAAACTTCCTTACCAATCGGAAAAATATATCCAAAAAATAGAGGAAATAAGGCAAGAACTGCTAAAAATAAGGTATGAATTGGCAACATTTCTCTTATCTGAGAGTAACTTATAAGCATCTTTAACAGCAGGATAACTAAAAAGAAAAATACTAAATAAAATACCCCCCTAGAAAAAAAGATAGTCAAAAAATCAATGGGCTGTATAAGATTATAAACAAACAAAAGTTGAGTGATGAGTGAATAGCCCAGTATAATACGAGAAAAGTTAGAAATGGTTGAACCTTTTATCTTCAGGACTAACACCCTAATGAAAATATCCATGAATAATGGAAATAAAGTCAAGTATGAAATTAATAGACTACGACCAAATACATCTCCTATACTTGATGGAATAATCGATAATAACATCAGACTAGTATAAATAATAAAATAAAAATATCGTTTTCCAGTTTTTCCTCTACTTCTCCCTTTTATGTATAAGCGAAATAACAGTAGAATCAGAAAAGCAATGATTGATAAAACAAGAAAGATAATTTGGCTTGATCTCCCAGATTCTATTATTAAAGTCTTTGAAATTCCCCTATCTAACACTGTCACAGAATGAAGCGGTTCAACAATTAAAAATCGAGATAATAAGAAATTACTATCTGGATTCTGATCGTCTATTTGTATAATAGATGACCCTATTATCTCTTGATGATTTGCAAAGCTTCCCAGATTATGGACTTGTCTAACTATCCACTCATTCTCATGTTTATCTACGGTGATTCCACTGTACGTTCGGTTAAAAATTGAAAACGAAAAATAAAGAAAGAAAATAAATAACAAAACCAAAGAAAATCGAAACATTTTTGACTTCATTGTTTGTAACACTCCACATTTCACTTGATATTGATGTTTATTCTACCATTTTTTCATTCAATAAGACAGGTTTTATAGTTAAATTTATTCTTTTTTCTTTCGAGATATAACTGATACAATCTTCTGGTAGGTGAAATCCTACCTGATTTGACTTTTGAAGACAAGATGAAAACCGCCTACGAGCACTTGAAACGCTTGATTAACCTCAAAGAGGAAAACGTAGCAGTTCGTGAATTCCGTGGCCTCGCTCCTCACTACCTCCGTGGAACATCTGGCGCTGCCAAACTCCGTGGAGCCATTTCACAAGCTAGCACTCTGGCAGAGATTGAAGCTCTCTTGCAGTTGCATAAGGCTTAATAGATTAAAACCCGTAACTCTCTTAAAGTTGACGGGTTTTTGATTGTAAAAATTCAAATACTGAGCGCTATTATTGATTCAAAGCAACACTGGAAACCTTGCCATCCGCTCCTGTTGTAATTTGGATGACTTTCCCTCCACCGATTTTGGCATTATACTTGCCATCATCAAGAGTATAAGAATAGCCTCTAATAGAGTAGTTTTCTTTCTTTCCATCAGCAGATTCTACTGTGAATTGACCACCTGATGAAACTGTAATGGTTTCGCCATTGGCACCCTTCCAGTTGCCCGCTGCAGCTGAGAAATCACCGTCTACCATGGTTAAAACACCCTTGTAGCGTTTATTTTGCTCTGCTTGCTTGTCTTGAAGTTTGCGGTCAGTTGTAGGATCATAGCTTGATTGGTTAGACTGGGCTTGAGGAGCTTGTTGAGTTGAAGGAGTCTGAGCAGGAGTTTGTTGACTAGCTGCTTGTTGATTAGACACTTCTTGACCTTGTCTTTGCTCTGGTGCTGTCGCCGCTTGTGATGGCGTTGCAGTTGCTGAAGATTGATCCGTAGATGCCTTGGCCTTTTCAGATGAAGCTGAACTTGAGGACTTCTGAGTCTTGCTTTCTTTGCTAGCAGAAGCTGCTTTAGAGCTTGATGATTGGCTTGTCTTAGCAGAACTGCTTGCTTGAGTTGTTTCCTTTTTATTTCCACAAGCCCCTAATAGTAGGGTAGAAGCTAATACAGTTGCTGTCATCAATTTGATATAGGTTTTCTTTTTCATTTTTCTACTCCTTTGTAATATTTTAGAAATATAAAGAAATCTTTTTGTAATATAATTGTAACATTCAAATTTGAATATGTCAACAATTTATCTAAACTATTTTAAAAATCTTAAATACTTTAGATACATTTTCTCCTCCTACTCTTCTATTCGTAATAAAACAGAAAAATAGGAGATTTTCCTATTAAAAATTTGAATTTGTTTTTGTGAAATCGCTTGCACCTTTAAGTACAAAGGAATATAATAACATTGAAATAGAATATAGGAGGTGCACTCTTATGCTAAATAAGTATTATAAGTATCTTCCTTGGTTGATTTTGGGAGCAATTGGCTCTTATCAATCAGCCGCTTACTATGCGCGAACTGCATTTGATGTGTTTTATCTGACTACAATCTTTTTGATTGTTTATATCGCCTTGTTATTTTTACATGAGAACTATCTCAAGTATAGATACAAAGACTTTTTTACTCACCTGTTGAGCAATTCTAAGAAAGATAGCCACCCATAAAAGTAGTCGCAACAGAAATTTCATCTCATGACTGTAATTAAAGAGGTCGGGAACTTTTCCCGACCTCGCTTTTTATTTCAATCGATAGGTTTTTCTTGGTTTCTTTTTAGGCACTCGTTTGAGTCCAACCTCTTCTACGTATTCACCGTATTTTACTAGAAAGTTATTGCTGACGATTGGGCGACCTGGGTTAATAAGATTGACCAGTTCAGTCCCTTCGTAGACAGTGAACTCTTCCTCCAGCAGATAGAGGAAGGTCGGATTCCAGTCGAGGCGACCTTGGATTCGTTTGATGGATTTTTGGATAATGGCATAATGATCAAAAGCGAAGGCTTGCTCCTCCAACTCTACTCCCTCTATGAAACACTTGCCTGTCTGAAAATCGACATCTACGAAAACGACATCCTTGGCATCGTCTCCTGCTTGAACAAGTTCTAATGCACGACTAGGCAAATAAACCAAGTGGGCAATGGTCACTGTCCAGCCCCGTGGGTCACGGCCGGGGGTCGATACGGTCATCAATTGCTCGATTTTTTCCAAAGGAAGATCGAGATTAACTTCTTCTCTCACCTCACGCTGACAGGCATGCGCAGCATCTTCGCCCTTGTCCATAAATCCTCCAACTAAGGCCAAACAATTTTGATATGGATGAGCCTTGCGACGAATTAATAAGAGCTTGATCTTTCCTTCGACAAAGCAGTAGGCTACCATATCCACCGTCACACTTGGTTTTTCGTATTGAGGAAGTTCCTGCTTGTAGTACCAATCCAAAAACTCCTCCTGACTGGCATGAATTTCAAAATATTCTTTTTCCGTCATCCCTGCTGGAATCATCGTGTCCGTCATTTTATGCCTCCTTACGAACTGCCTTGGTCCATTGGTACCAACCTACTAGACTATTGAGTGTGTAAACCCAGTACATCCCTTGAATATGGATATTTTCACCCCACCAGAGGTAGATACTAAAGAGATTGGTTGCAATCCAGAAAATCCATTGCTCACGATAGAGACGTGTCATCAAGAGCTGGCCGACACCATTGGTCGCATCGGTAACACTATCACGGAAAGGGCGAGCACTATGGATACTTTGGTAAGCCAAGCCCATACCAATCCAAATGATAGCAGTCAAGGCTAAGTACTTGAACCAGTCAAAAATAGATAATTTCTTAGCTTCAAAGTGAGATTCTTCTACTTTTCCTTGGTCATTGATACGGTTAGACAGCCAAGCATAGAGGCCAATCGGCTGCATGACAAAGAAGTAAACGGTCGTCAAAACTTCCCCATAAAAAGTCGCATTCATGGCCAAAATCAAATAGATAGCTGAGTTAATAGCCCCAAAAAGATAGTTGCTTGCACGACCTTCTGCCACCAAGATAACACAGACAATCCCAGTCCAAGATGCAAACAAGCTAAGCCAGTCATGACTTTCCGTATTTTGCGTGAATTCCAAGATCAAGGGAACACTTGACAAGGCAATGAGATACAACCACTGGAAAAGACTGCGACCAACAAAGAGATCTTTCCAGAGCAAGCACATGGTTCCTGCAAAACCAATCTTGCGAGCTTCTGCATGGACATTTTTAAAGTTTTCGATAAATTGTGTGATTTTTTTAGTTAGTTTTTTCATATTGTTCTCCTAATCCGCTTGGTAAATGGCGTCAATAGCTACTTTCGCTGCTTCATAATTTCCTAGGTAATCCTCCGCTAGATAAACT
The DNA here is from genome assembly GCF_002096735.1 of Streptococcus mitis. Classification (GTDB taxonomy): domain Bacteria; phylum Bacillota; class Bacilli; order Lactobacillales; family Streptococcaceae; genus Streptococcus; species Streptococcus mitis_CZ. Next base: position 141,230 of record NZ_NCVC01000015.1, read on the forward strand.
AAAGGAATGTTGGTTAAATATCGCTCTCTCATCTGGTCCAAATGCTGGGAAAAACTGTGACGAATATGATCCTCTGCCATAGTCATATCTCTAAATCCGTCATTGACATAGGAACCGACAGGTTGCACAAAGAGAATCAGGTCCCATTTTTCCTTAGCCAAGATCGAGGCAAAGAGATTATCAAAAGTCTCTCCTGATAAGTCCCCTTGGTCCTCAGTCTCCATGTAATAATCATAATAGCCCTTAGTCACCAAGGAGTTGGTATCGGCTATCACTAGACCTCGATTGACATTACTATCGATTAACTTGGAGGTCTGATCATACTGGCCCAACAGGAGATAGTAGTAATCCTTTGGAGTCAATTCATCGTCGCGGACGTTATTTTTAATCTGATACTCACGCGCGTATTCCAGACTGACGGGCGCATCGTAATACCTAGCTAAATCCTTGGCCAGAGTGGTCTTCCCATTGCTGGCACTTCCCATAATCAACACTTTCTTGGTAAACTGACGTCGGAAAGGTTGAGCGATGTATTTCCAATATTTGCTTGGATTTTCTCGAATCATAGTCGCTGAGATACCAAACTTTCTTTCTTGCAAGACTGTCTCAAAGCCACGATTAGACAATTCTTGCTGGTAGTCTGCTTCTCCTACAAAGAAGATTAGTTCTTGCTGGTTTTCATCATAGAAAATCTCCGCTAACATTTGGTCCAACCACTCCTGCCAGCCCATAGGGTAACGGGGAAGATTGGTTTCATCTAACTTGCAAACAGAGGTCAACTCATCATCACGAAAAGCCTCTCTTATATATCGAAATCTCTTTTGCAAAGTCAACCCAACCTGCTCCCCTCGGTCTCCTTCATAGCCTGAAACAACTACCCAGACCTGATCACATTGACGCTTCGCTCGCTGAATCAGATCGATATGCCCCTGATGGAGAGGGGCAAAGGTTCCAAATACCACTGCTGTTTTCTTTTTCATAAACGCATTACCTTTTTTATATTTTTTAATATTTTTGTTATCTATGTTTTTATTATAAACTATATTTTTGTTTTGTCAATAGTTTTTTATCATTTTTTATAAAAACGTTGCAAAAAAGAGAATCAAGATCTCTCCTGATTCTCCATTTTTATGCAATATCAAATTTTAACTGGCCTGCTTTGACACCAATCTTAAGTATACTGCCTGCCACTAGTTCTCCCTTAAGAAGAAGTTCTGCCAACTTGTCTTCCACTTCTGTTTGTAGGGTTCTGCGAAGTGGACGAGCTCCCATCTCTGGGTCATATCCTTTATTTGCCAACAATTTCAGTGCTGAAGCTTGTAATTTCAAGTCAATACCTTTTTCAGCCAAACTTGCCACTAAAGGTTTAACCATAATTTTCACCACTTCCTGCATATGGTCGCTAGACAAGCTATGGAAGACCACCTTTTCATCAATACGGTTGATAAATTCAGGTCTATAAGCCTTTTTCAGCTCTTCAAACATGCGTTTTTCCATATTTTCCTGGTCAAAACGAATGTCCTTAGCCCCAAAACCAACTGTCTTATCATCACGAAGGGCTGTCGCACCAAGGTTTGACGTCATGATAATAATAGTATTTGAAAAGTCAACCTTGCGCCCCTTGCTATCGGTCAAGACACCGTCATCCAAGACCTGCAAGAGAACATTAAAGATGTCTGGGTGGGCTTTTTCTACCTCGTCAAAGAGGAGAACGGAGTATGGTTTGTTGCGAACTTTCTCGGTCAACTCCCCACCTTCTTCATAACCCACATAGCCTGGAGGAGCTCCGTTGAGACGGCTAGCTGCAAATTTCTCCATATACTCACTCATATCAAAGCGGATAAGGGCTAATTCGTCATCAAAGAGGACTTCTGCCAGAGCCTTGGCCAATTCCGTCTTCCCGACACCTGTAGGCCCTAAGAACATAAAGGAACCAATCGGACGCTTATGACTGCGAATCCCTGACTGATTGCGGCGAATGGCACGGCTAATGCTTGAAACTGCTTGATCTTGACCGATGACACGTTTGTGCAATTCAGCTTCCAGATTCAGGTATTTCTTAGCGTCAGTCTGAGTCAGTTTTTGGACTGGAATACCTGACAAACGACTCAAGGTAGTCAAAATATCAGACTCTGTCACCAAGTCTTTATAGACAGGCACTTCCTCTTCTTTAGCAATTAGTTGAGAAACTTGTTTCCACTTACCATCCATCAAGGCCTTGTCAGCTGGACTCAAGCCAGAATCGTCTGGTTTCACATGCTTAGCCTTATTTTGCACTGTTGCTGCCGCTTCATCCAAAAGATCGATAGCAGAGTCTGGCAAATGACGACTGGTTAAATAACGATGGGCCATCTTAACAGCTGTTTCAACCGCTTCATCTGTGATTTGCACACGGTGATGTTTCTCATAAGTCGCCTTCAAACCTTGCAAAATTGTCATGCTGTCTGCCACACTTGGTTCTTCAATCGTTACTTTGGCGAAACGACGAGAAAGGGCCGCATCTTTTTCGATGTGTTTTTGATATTCTTCCTGAGTGGTCGCACCAACCGTTCTCAAGGTGCCACGCGCCAAGGCTGGCTTCAAGATATTGGCCGCATCCAGAGTTGAGTCAATTCCACTACCAGAACCCATGATAGTATGAAGTTCGTCGATAAAGAGAATCACTTGGCCATTTTCTTCAATATCCTTAATGATATTATTCATGCGTTCTTCGAAGTCACCACGGAAGCGTGTCCCTGCAACAACATTCATCAAATCAAGCTCTAACACGCGCATCTTAGCCATTTCCGCAGGCACATCACCACTGGCAATACGCTGAGCAAGACCAAGCGCCAGAGCTGTTTTCCCGACACCAGCATCCCCAACCAAGACAGGATTGTTCTTAGTCTTCCGGCTCAAGATTTGAATCATACGCGAGATTTCCTTGTCCCGACCGATAACTGGCTCCAACTTGCCAGAACGCGCTTGCTCTGTCAAATCATGCGTATAGTCCTCGAGACCACCACTCGGAGTCTGGGGCATGCCCATCATATTGGCCATAGAATTTTGCTTATCAGCTACTGTACGATGGCGTTGGCGTAGAGCCTTGAGGTCTTCACGAGTCCAGCCTGCACGTTCTTCTAGATTTCGACGTAGGGCAGCAATCTTGACCTGATCTTTCTTGTCTTCATAAGAAAAACCAGCTCTCTCCAAGATACGAGTCGCCAAGGCATTGCCATCATGCAAAATCGCATAGAGGACATGCTCTGTCCCTAGCACCTTAGCATGGACCACTGACGCTACATACTCTGCTTCGTCAAAAAGGACCTGCAAACGATGAGAAAACGGCAATTCCGTAAAGGTTTCATCCTGGCTATAGTCCGTTTCAGTCAGTTCCAAAGCGACCTCTTCTAAACGGTCCATCTCATATGGATAATCATTTAAAGTCGCCCCTGCCACACTATAACTGTGATTAGACATGGCAATCAACAAGTGCCAAGACTCTAGGTAACGAGCTCCAAAATGGCCAGCCACCATGTAGGCACTTTCGATACATTCATTCAATGCTTTTGAATAGTTCATCTTACTTCCCTTTTCTATCTACCTCTTGTATGACCTGTCGTAGCATGTTTGCACGAACAACTGGAGCTTCTTCTCCTAGAACGCGATCTAAAGCTACTGCCACCAGCAAATTCATCTCCTGCTTGGTCATCAATTCCTGCTCAACCAAAAGCTGCAGAATATCCTCATAAATTTCTTGACTGACCCGCTCACCAATCGAGTAAAGCAAATCGCGGAGCATTTCATGATGACTAGAAAACTCAATCCGTCCTATGCGAATGTAGCCTCCGCCACCACGCTTACTTTCAACCAAGTAACCTCTACTTTCCGTAAAGCGTGTCTTGATCACATAGTTAATCTGACTAGGAACAACCTGAAAAGTATCTGCCAACTGACTCCGTTGCAACTCCACAATTCCAGATTGATCTAAAATCGCCTTGATGTAGGCCTCAATATGATCCGATGTATTTTTAAATCTCATTACAAACCCACCTCTCTCTTTAAACCTTGACTATCTTTGACTATTATACCGAAATTTTCTCATTTTTAAAAGAAAAAGGGCGCTGGTAAAGGATAATCTTCACCAACTCCCTATTTTTCTACTTATCTAAGCCTAATTCTACCAAAATTTGACGTTTATAGGCAATCTTTTGGACTTCTTTGTCCTCATCTTCAGACCAATCTAGTTTAATTTCTGAAACAATCTGCCCAGGTCGATTTTTCAAGATATAGATGCGGTCGCTGAGACTGAGGGCCTCCTCGATACTATGCGTAATGATCAAGGTTGTTAGCTGCAACTGCTTGTGAATCTCAAGGTACCAAGCGTGGAGTTCCATCTTAGTCATCTCATCCAAGGCGCTGAAGGCCTCGTCTAAGAGAAAGAGCTTGTGCCCGAAAAGGTAGGTTCGGAGCAAGGCTACACGCTGGCGCATCCCACCACTGAGTTCATGAGGGTATTTATCTCTTACAGCTGTCAACTGGAAGGTCGCAAGGATGTCATCCGCTCGGGCAACGGCTTCCGCCTTATCCACTTTTTGAATCAAGAGGGGCAGAATGATATTACCAAGCACGGTCTTGTGCTCCAAGAGCAGATCCTTTTGCAACATATAACTCACGCGCCCCTGGGGATTTTCTTCACCATCAAGGACAATTCTCCCTGACTGAACTTCTAAAATACCCGCAATTAAGTTGAAAAGCGTAGTCTTACCAACACCACTTGGGCCTAAGATAGAAACCACTTCACCTGAAGTCACCTGCAGGTTGATATCCTCTAAAATCCTCTCCTGACCATAGGCATAACTGACTTGTTCTAGTCTAATCTCTGTCATTATTTCACAAATTCGTTGGTGAATCCTTTGTCTGTCAAGTCTTCTTTAAGGATACCATTTTCTTTATCCCATTTGTAGAAGGCATTCCAGCGAGCTGCATCAAATTGACCCCATTTTTCCTTGTCGCTTGCGTATTCTTTTGACAAGTATTTTTGAGATTCGATGACAAAGTCACGTTTTTCCTTGAGTTCAGGCGCATTCTTGATGAGGATATCAGCTGCTTCCTCTGGATGCTCCATAGCATATTGGTAGCCTTTTTTGATAGCTTGGATGACTTTACGAGCTTCTTCTTTGTTGTCTTTAAGGTAGTCGTTGTTTGCGATGATAACTGGTGAATAGTAGTCAAACTCCTTGACATAGTCTTTCAAGTACATGAAGTTAGCATCTACACCTTGTGATTTAGCAAGGATACCATCCCAACCGTAGTAGATCCAAGCAGTATCAAAGACGCCATTGGCAATCGGTGTGATTGAGTTTGAGTCGTTATTTGGTACTTTTTCAACCTTCTCAAAGTCTCCACCTTGAGATTCTACCAAGGTTTTCAACATAGCAAGTTCAGTTGGGTCATTCCAAGTTCCGTATTTCTTACCAACCAAGTCTTTTGGACTAGCTACATTGTCAGATTTACGAGAGATGATTCCTGATGTATTGTGTTCTACGATAGCTGCAACGGCAGTGATTCCTGCGCCTTTTTCCAATTTTTTAGCCATATAGTCTTGGAAATAGACTGCAAATGGTGCCTTACCGTTAATAACCAAGTCAGAAGAACTTTCTTCTGGTGGCAATTTCAAATCAACATCCACTCCAGCTTCTTTGAAATAACCTTTTTCCTTGGCCACATAAAGCCCTGTGTGGTTGGTATTTGGCGTCCAGTCTAGGATAAAGTCAATCTTCTTGAGTTCTGCTTCCTTATTATCCTTAGAAGCAGTTCCTTGACCACAGGCCACAAGCACAACAGCTACAAGAGCTGTTAAAACAGTTAAAAACACTTTCCATGTTTTCTTCATTTCAATTTCCTCTTTTCTTTTTCAGAAACATTCTTATTCTACGAACGTTTCCATTTAATAACATATTTTTCACTGACATCAACCAGCTTCATACCGAGAAGACTGATAATCGATACCAGAATAATAATAGCAAACATAGTATCATACTGAAACAGTTTCTTGGACTGAATCATGTAGACACCTAGTCCTTCAAAGCCTCCCAACCACTCAGATACTACTGTTGTGATAAAGGCGTAGGAGACACTGACCCTCAGACCAGCATAAAAGTAAGGCAGACTGACAGGGATTTTAAAATGCCACAGGATTTGCCAAGGTTTGGCCCGCATCAGACTAAACAAGGTCAGCATATCCTTGTCACAATGCCTAAAACCGTCCAAAATGCTGACGATGATAGGAAAGGTTGTTGTCAAGATAATCAAGACAATCTTGGGCAAAATCCCATAACCGAGCCACAAAACCAGGATAGGGGCTATGGCAATGGTCGGGATAGTCTGAACAACCACCATCATAGGGTAAATCAGATCGTTAAGCCAAGTCAAACTGTCCATAAGCACAGCCATGAGACAGGCAATCAAGACTCCCAAAATCAGTCCCAATAAAGCCACTCTCAAGGTGGCCCAGCTATGGTGCCAGAGAAATTCTCTATCACGAACAAAGGACAGGAGAATTTCAAGAGGTGTCGGCAGGATAAACTTGGGGAGAAGTTTAAGAAAACCTGCTAACTGCCAGATTGACAAGACCCCCATAAAGCCCAATAGACTAATGTGTCGTCTCAGTATACTTTTCAAGTTTCTCATCAATACTTAAAATCTCTCCTACATTTATTTTGACATTGGCAAAAACATTATCTGCCTCCTGCCCTGCCACTTCTAGCGCTTCTTTGAGAATGCGCATAAGCTCATCAAACTCCCCTTCCAAGACCGTTTCAAATGGTGTCACCACCATAGTCACCTCTTGAGCTTGCAGATAAGCAATGACTTGATCGATAACAGCAATCCGATCAATCCCCTGTGATAGGGGTAAAATTTGCAAGGCGATGCTTGCTTTCATAAGAACCTCCTCTTCTCGTTTTCCTTTGACAAAAAGAAAAACCTTTGCCATATATGGAAAAGGTCAAGAGTAGACTAAGTATCGTTCCCTACGCTGGCATTACCCAGATCAGGTGCGGTCGAAGCTTAACGCTTCCTCTCAGACTGTACACAGACTCCCATATATTATATGGACATATGATAGCGCAAAACAAAAAAAATGTCAAGGAAACTGCTTACAGAAAAGAGTAGGAAATTTTCCTACTCCCATTTTCTATACTCGTTCTCCATCACTATTTACTCTGTAGCCATCCACTGTCGTATTGACAGCTAAGGCGCCTGAAGAGTAAGAATAATACCACTTACCAGAGACTTGATACCACCCCGTTTTCATTGCCCCTGAACTATCTAAATAATACCACAGACCATTTTCCTTTAACCAGCCTGTCTGCATTTCACCAGATGATTTCAAATAATACCAACTAGAACCATCTTTCAGCCAGCCTGTTGATTTAGACCCATTTGATTTAAAATGATACCAACTACCATTTATTTTCTTCCAACCGACAGTTGAACTGTTATTGGATCCATAGTTAGAGCTATTTCCTGATTGATTCTGATAATTCTGTGAAGAAGTCAATCCCTCTAGCTGGATATAGCGACGACTTCCATTATAAGCCGTATAACTCAACCACTTGTATCCGTCTTTTTCGAGAATTTGATCATAATGAACATTCTCCCCAGGATAATAGTAATCAATCGCAGTTGCGCTAGCTAGAGGCTGATTTTTGATAGCAGCCTTAGACTTGAAAAAATGTGTTCCTCCTGTTGAAGCTGAGGATTGACTATTCCCAACACTGCCACCAGCTAAATCTTTAAAATGAATAAACCCCGTCATAGTATTTGCCTTCACGATGCGCTTGTTGTAAGATTCCCTTATTCCATAATTGTATTCTTCAATCTCAATCTCATCTCCTATTACATTTGACACCCAAGCAACATGACCATAAGTTCCTGCAGTAGACCAAGCAATAGAGCCAATCGTTGGTGTATTATCGACACGATAACCTTCACGACGAGCACGATAGCCCCATTCATTCGCATTCCCATAAGCAGCCGGAATCTCAAAACCATTGACATTACTCAAACGAAAGGCTGCAAAAGAAGTACACTGACGAGAATACATGCGCCACTTATCAATCTCCTGGCTCCCATTTTTATAATGAGCAGGATAATCATCCCCACGCGCAATCGATCCATTTCCTCCGGAATAGGCATATACACTATTACCCGCTGCTAACATCAATCCTACTACTAAAAAGGGAACAACCTTTTTAGCTGATTTTCTGAAAGAAAATCTTGTCTCTGCTACTTTAAATGGTGAAATTTTCATTCTTCCTCCTTGAAAAATAATATAAATCGAAGATTACCTTCACTTAAACTATTCGGAGAAAAAAAGAAAAAGTGAGAAAATTTCTCACTTTAGTCAAGATAATGAATCAAATTCTTTTCTGTAAGGATATCTGAGTAAGTAAAGGATTCAACGTAAACATTAGCTTGTTTATCTCCTTCAACGTTTCCAAATTCAACGATAAATAGGGATGGATAAACCTCAATTAGCTTACCCAATCTATTTTTTTGGCGCTTACGACCATTCTCCAAAGTCATTTCTACGACTTGACCCTCATGTGCCTTGATTTCTTCTTTGATTTTTTTCATCTTGGCTACATCTGTAAATGCATCTGACATCTTATGCCTCCCTCTTTGAGATACTTGAAAATTTATTGTATTCTTTTTGGAAAATTAATTCCACCGTTCCACGAGCTCCACTACGGTTTTTCTCGATAATAACTTCTACCTTATTATTCGGTATGCCTTCCTCTTCTTCACCACCACGCTCATAGTAGTCGTCGCGATAAAGAAAGGCTACGATATCAGCGTCCTGCTCAATAGACCCAGATTCACGAATATCAGACAAGACCGGTCTCTTATCCTGACGTTGTTCTACACCACGAGAAAGCTGACTTAGAGCGATTACTGGAACCTTCAGTTCCTTAGCTAAAATTTTCAACTGACGTGAAATTTCTGAAACCTCTTGTTGACGATTTTCTCGCCCAGTTCCCGTGATAAGCTGCAAATAGTCTATCAAAATCAATCCAAGATTTCCAGTTTCTTGAGCCAGTTTACGAGAACGAGAACGAATCTCTGTAATTCGAATTCCTGGCGTATCATCGATATAGATACTTGCATTAGCTAGATTCCCTTGAGCAATGGTATATTTTTGCCACTCCTCATCAGTCAATTGACCTGTACGAATAGAATGTGACTCCACCAAGCCTTCTGCAGCTAACATACGGTCCACTAGACTTTCCGCACCCATTTCGAGTGAAAAAATAGCAACCGTTTTGTCCAACTTAGTCCCAATATTCTGAGCAATATTCAAGGCAAAGGCTGTCTTACCAACCGCCGGACGAGCTGCTAAGATAATCAACTCCTCCTCATGAAGACCAGTCGTCATATGATCCAAGTCACGATAGCCTGTCGCAATACCTGTAATATCGGTCGTTTGTTGCGAGCGAGCTTCCAGATTTCCAAAGTTGATATTCAACACATCTCGAATGTTCTTAAATCCACTTCGATTAGCATTTTCGCTGACATCAATCAGGCCTTTTTCTGCCTGAGCAATGATTTCATCAGCTGGTTGCGAAGCCTCGTAAGCTTGATTAACAGACTCTGTCAACTTGGAGATTAATCGACGTAGAATGGCCTTCTCTGCAACAATCTTAGCATAATACTCCGCATTAGCAGAAGTTGGCACAGAATTGACAATCTCAACCAGGTAAGACAAGCCACCAATATTCTGCAAATCGCCTTGATTATCAAGAATGGTACGAACCGTTGTTGCATCTATAGCATCGCCACGATCGGATAAATCGACCATAGCTTGGAAAATCAAACGATGGGCATACTTAAAAAAGTCCCGAGACTCAATATATTCTCGCACAAAAACAAGCTTACTCTCATCAATAAAGATAGCCCCTAAAACGGATTGCTCAGCTAAGATATCTTGAGGTTGTACTCGTAACTCTTCTACTTCTGCCATCAGACTTCCCTTCCTTTTACAATCTTGTCAAGAAAGTGTAAATTTACCCTTCTTTCACACGAAGATTGATCACACTTGTGATATCTTGATAGATTTTCACTGGTACATCAATCAAACCAACCGCTCGAATCGGAGCTTGTACTTGGATATGACGTTTATCAATCTTAATTCCAAATTGCTTTTGCAATTCTTCTGCAATTTTCTTATTGGTAATAGAACCAAAAGTACGGCCATCTGGACCAACTTTTTCAACAAATTCTACAACCGTTTCTTCTGCTTCTAGTTGGGCTTTAATTGCTTTTGCTTCTGCAATCATCTCAGCGTGAGCTTTCTCTTCTGATTTTTGTTTACCACGAAGTTCACCTACAGCTTGAGCAGTCGCTTCTTTGGCTAGATTCTTTTTGATAAGAAAGTTTTGCGCATACCCTGTTGGTACTTCCTTAATTTCGCCTTTTTTACCTTTTCCTTTGACATCTGCTAAAAAGATTACTTTCATTCTTCTTTCTCCTTTTCCTTTATTTCATTTAATACAATTTCTGTCAGTTTTTCCCCTGCTTCTGACAAGGTTGAATCCTTAATTTGAGCTGCTGCCAAATTAAAGTGGCCTCCACCTCCCAGCTCTTCCATAATCCGTTGTACATTCAGCTTACTACGACTGCGAGCTGAGATAGAGATAAATCCTTGTGTATTCTTCGCAAGAACAAAACTCGCTTCAATACCTGACATAGCTAACATGGCATCTGCTGCCTTACTAATAACAACTGTATCATAACATTTCGAGTCCTTAGCCTCCGCTATTAGTACATCTGAACCTAATTTACGCCCCTGTAAAATCAGTTCATTGACCTCACGATATTCTTCAAAATCTGTTGCAGCAATCTCTTGGATAGCAATACTATCACTTCCTCTCGTTCTGAGATAGCTAGCAACATCAAATGTCCGACTAGTCACTCGTGAGGTGAAATTTTTAGTATCCAACATCATACCAGCCATTAAAACACTTGCTTGCATACGACTCAAACGATTTTTCTTAGAATTCTGGAACTGAATCAATTCCGTTACCAACTCACTGGCACTACTTGCACCACTTTCGATATAAGTAATAACCGCATTGTCTGGAAAATCCTGATCCCGTCTGTGGTGGTCAATAACAATGGTTTGAGTAAATAAATCATAAAAATCTTTTGATAAAGTTAAAGCTGTCTTTGAATGGTCTACAAGAATCAACAAAGAACGATTGGTCACCATCCCCATTGCATCCTTAACAGACAACAACTTTGTAACTCCTTCTTTTTCTAAGAATGAAACAGCTCGTTCAATATCCGGCGACATTTGTTCTTCATCATAAAGAGCGTAGCTATTTTGAGTCACATTGCTGGCAAACAACTGCATACCTACAGCAGAGCCAAGAGCATCCATATCTAGATTTTTGTGACCAACTACAAAAACCTGATCTACGCTCCGAATCTTATCTGAAATAGCTGTCATCATAGCGCGCGTACGTGTACGTGTACGCTTGATTGAGGCAGCAGATCCACCACCAAAATAAACTGGATTTTTCGTTTCGTCATTCTCCTTGACAACCACTTGGTCGCCACCACGTACTTCAGCCAAGTTCAAGTTGAGCAATGCAACTTTCCCTATTTCATCATGATTTCCATCACCATAAGAAAATCCCATACTTAAGGTCAAAGGCAACTGTCTCTGTTTCGACTCTTCTCTGAAAGCATCGATAACAGAAAATTTATCATTCATCAATCCCTCAAGTACCGTGTAGTCCGTAAATAGATAAAAGCGATCCATACTTACTCGACGGGAGAACATGGCATGTTTACCAGCAAATTCTGAAACAAAATTGGCTACAAAACTATTGATATGACTGATATCAGACTCCGATGTTTCATCTTCTAAGTCATCATAGTTGTCAACGGAAACGACCCCAATCACAGGTCGACTCGTTACTAACTCAACAGTCGCTTCGTATTCTCCAGACACATCAAAGAAGTAAAGAACTCCAGACACCTTGTCCATATGAACCGAATAGCGGGTCTCACCCAAGGTAGCATAAGAACCTGGATTTCCTACCGATGCCTTGATAATTGTTTGAATTAATGCAACATCAATCTCGCCCACTTCATTAGTCAAAATCAATTCAGCATAAGGATTAAACCATTCAACTTCACCTGACGACAAGTCTAATTTAATAACTCCGACAGGCATCTGTTCTAACAAGGTTGTCAAACTTTCTTCAGCTTGGTGGTTTACATACTGGATTTGTTCTACTTCACTCTTTGAGTAGTAGTCTCTCTGATGGATGAATAATAAACTATATGAACCCAAAATAAGTAGCAAAAGAAATAGCGTTACCAGTGTATTCGTTACAAAAACAAGTTGCACAGATAGCACTCCGAACGCCACTATTCCTAATATTAAGGGGAAAATAGGACTTACATAAAATTTTTTCATTCCAAACCTCTTGGCACCCATTATACCATAATAACCACCAAAAAGCGACTTTTTAAAGGTGTAATCAGTAATTCTATCAATTATAAGAAAAAGGAGGTTTACAATTCAGTAAACCTTCCTTTATACATATTGAAATTAAGATTCTTTAACTTCTAACAAACCAATTTCGCCATCCTCACGACGATAAATCACATTGGTTGTCTGATCTTCAACATCCACATAGATAAAAAAATCATGTCCCAACAAATCCATCTGTAGAATAGCTTCTTCCAAATCCATTGGTTTTAAATCAATTTGTTTTGAACGAACCACTCTAGATTGGACAACATTTGTATCTTCCACCAAAGCATCTGTAAATAATTGACTAGTTGCTACCTTGTTTTTATTTTTACGCTCGATTTTTGTTTTATTTTTACGAATCTGACGTTCAATTTTATCGGTTACAAGGTCAATTGAACCATACATATCTTGAGACACATCTTCTGCACGAAGAGTAATTGAGCCAAGCGGAATCGTCACCTCTACTTTAGCCGTTTTTTCACGATACACCTTCAAGTTAACTCGAGCATCCAACTCTTGTTCAGCTTGAAAATACTTTTCGATCTTTTCGAGTTTAGAAACTACATAATCACGAATTGCTTCTGTTACTTCTAGGTTTTCACCACGGATACTATATTTAATCATATGAGTACCTTCTTTCTAAACATTTTTGTTTTTCTGATTTCATTATAACGCTTTCATTTTGTTTTTGCAAATTTTTTCCTCATCTTACAAGGGAAAATGTTTTTACATCTTCAGCACCAGCTTCTTCCAACAGTTTCTTCACACGATTTATAGTTGTTCCAGTAGTATAAATATCATCTATAAGTAGGATTTTTTTAGGAATAGTGACTCCCCTTTTAATAAAGAAAGGAAGTTCTGTCCCCAAGCGTTCTGAACGATTTTTGGAAGAACTGGCCCGCTCTTCTCTCTTCTCTAGTAAGTCTTGAAAAGAGAACCCTGCTGCTTCAACTAAACCTTCAACCTGGTTAAATCCCCTCTCGAGCAATCTTTCAGGACTTAGGGGAATTACAACAAATTGATACTCTTTGTACTTTTTTAACTCCTCTCTTAAAACTGAAGCAAAAACTTTTCTTAAAAGGAAGTCTCCATCAAACTTATACCGACTGAAAAAATCCTTCATAGCTTGATTGTAAATAAAAATCGCTCTATGACTGACCTCAACTCCTTCTTTACACCAAAATTGACAATCTTTACACTTGGTTGACAAGTCTGTTTTCATACAGTTTGGACAGTTTTCTTCTCCAATCCTCTCAAAAGTAGAATCACAATCTAAACAAAGACAGGAGACATCATTCCTCAGAATTAAGAGACTACTGAAAGTTAAAACAGCCTTCATAGTCTGCCCACATAATAAGCACTTCATAGCCCCGCCTCCTTATTCATCTGTTGAATTTCCCTAATTGCCTTTTTGATTGAAGTATTTAACCCGTCATGGAAGAAAAGCAAATCTCCTGTCGGTCTGTCCATACTCCGACCGACACGTCCTCCAATCTGTATTAAACTAGACTTGGTAAACAGACGATGATTGGCCTCCACTACGAAAACGTCCACACAAGGGAAGGTAACTCCACGCTCCAATATCGTCGTACTGATAAGTATTGTCAGTTCTCTATTTCGAAAAGCTTGTACCTGCTCTAATCGATTTTCTGTGATAGAAGATACAAAGCCAATTTTCTCATTTGGAAATTGCTCCTGTATGATTTCTTTTAACTGTTCCCCTTTCTTAATCTCTGAAGCAAAAATGAGTAACGGATAAGCTGTCTTTCTCTGCTTCTCAATATAAGACTTTAACTTTGGTGACAAACACTTCTTCTCTAAATAGCGATTAAAATCGGATAACCAGACAGGTTTAGGAATAATCAAAGGATTTCCATGAAATCGTCTTGGCAAACTTAATCGTTTTAATTCTCCGATGCGAACCTTCCTATCTAACTCATCTGTAGAAGTTGCTGTTAAAAAGATTCTCAATCCATTCTCCTTTACACTATTCTTGACAGCATGGTAAAGCGTGGGATTGTCAACATAAGGAAAGGCATCTACTTCATCCACTATCAGCAAATCAAAAGCTTGATAAAACTTCAATAACTGATGGGTCGTCGCAACAACTAGTGGTGTTCGAAAATACGGCTCTGATTCTCCGTGTAGTAAAGATATCTCGCAAGCAAAATCATCTTGCAGGCGCTTGTACAGCTCCAAACAAACATCTATGCGAGGACTAGCCAAGCATACTGCACCACCCGCATTGATCACTTTAGCCACTACTTGATAAATCATTTCTGTCTTTCCAGCTCCTGTCACCGCATGTACCAAGGTTGGTTCCTGCTTGTCTACCGCTTGAAGCAGTCCCTCTGACACCTTCTCTTGAAAAGGAGTTAATTTACCACTCCATTTAAGAACATCTTGCTTCGGAAAATCCTCCTGCGGAAAATAGTATAAAGCTTGATCACTCCTGACTCGCTTCATCAGTAAACACTCCCTACAATAGTAAGTACCGATGGGCAAATACCATTCATCTAAAATAGCACTATCACAACGTTGACAGAAAAGTTTCCCTTTCTCCTTTCTCATTGCTGGAAGTTTCTCCGCCAACTGACGTTCCTCTTTAGTTAATTCATTCTCCGTAAACAACCGACCGAGATAATTTGGATTTACTTTCATACTTCTTTATTCGTAAAAACCTAGCACTTTAGATGATTTTTTAGTACAATTAAATCATGGAATTTAGAACAATCAAAGAGGACGGTCAAGTCCAAGAAGAAATTAAAAAATCACGCTTTATCTGTCATGCTAAGCGTGTTTATAGCGAAGAAGAGGCTCGTGACTTCATTACTGCCATCAAAAAAGAACACTACAAAGCTACGCATAACTGCTCAGCCTTTATCATTGGAGAACGTAGTGAAATTAAACGTACAAGTGATGATGGTGAGCCCAGTGGTACTGCTGGAGTTCCCATGCTTGGGGTACTAGAAAATCACAATCTTACTAATGTCTGTGTAGTCGTGACACGCTACTTTGGTGGCATTAAACTAGGCGCTGGAGGATTGATTCGTGCTTACGCTGGCAGTGTTGCCTTAGCTGTCAAAGAAATTGGCATCATTGAAATAAAGGAACAAGCTGGCATTGCTATTCAAATGTCTTACGCTCAGTACCAAGAGTATAGTAACTTTCTTAAGGAACATGATCTAATGGAACTTGAGACAAACTTTACAGATCAAGTCGATACGATGATTTATGTTGATAAAGAAGAAAAAGAAAATATTAAAGCTGCACTGGTAGAATTTTTTCATGGAAAAGTTACCTTAACTGATCAAGGTTTACGAGAAGTTGAAGTTCCTGTAAACTTAGTGTAAATAATAGATAATACAGTGTTTCACTGACATTCTCACCGCTACTTTAATTAGCAAAATAAAAAGATGCTTGCCCAAACCTACTAGAAAATGAAGCAATTCAAAAAGAAAACAGATATCGTTCCACTTTACACCTATTTACTAGAATTAGCTTATCACAATCGCTAAAAAATTAATGGCTTAGACCTGTGATATAAAAAAATCCTATCACTTCGATAGGATTTCTATATTTTACAAATGGTATAGATAGCGTTATACTAGAGATATCTTATACAAAGAGGTATTCATATGTCTATTTATAACAACATTACTGAACTAATCGGTCAAACTCCGATTGTTAAACTCAACAACATTGTGCCAGAAGGTGCTGCAGATGTCTATGTAAAACTTGAAGCATTTAACCCTGGTTCTTCTGTAAAAGACCGTATTGCTCTTAGCATGATTGAAAGAGCTGAACAAGACGGTATTTTGAAACCAGGTTCTACAATTGTTGAAGCAACAAGTGGAAACACTGGTATTGGACTTTCATGGGTAGGTGCTGCTAAAGGGTATAAAGTCGTCATCGTTATGCCTGAAACTATGAGTGTAGAACGACGTAAGATTATCCAAGCTTATGGTGCTGAACTCGTCCTAACTCCTGGTAGTGAGGGAATGAAAGGCGCTATTGCTAAAGCTCAAGAAATCGCTGCTGAACGTGATGGTTTCCTTCCTCTTCAATTTGACAACCCAGCAAATCCAGAAGTACACGAAAGAACAACAGGAGCTGAAATACTAGCTGCTTTCGGTAAAGATGGACTAGATGCCTTTGTTGCTGGAGTGGGTACCGGTGGAACGATTTCTGGTGTTTCTCATGCACTCAAATCAGCAAATTCTAACATTCAAGTTTTTGCAGTAGAGGCAGACGAATCTGCTATTCTATCTGGTGAAAAACCTGGACCACACAAAATTCAAGGTATCTCAGCTGGATTTATTCCTGATACACTTGATACAAATGCCTATGATGGTATTGTTCGTGTAACATCAGACGATGCACTAGCACTCGGCCGTGAGATTGGTGGAAAAGAAGGATTCCTTGTAGGGATTTCTTCAGCTGCAGCTATCTACGGAGCCATCGAGGTTGCCAAGAAATTAGGTACAGGTAAAAAAGTTCTTGCTCTAGCACCAGATAACGGTGAACGTTATCTCTCTACAGCACTCTATGAATTTGAAGTGTAGTCTCCTAAATACACAAAGCCCTTTAACAAGGGCTTTTTAATTTTTTTTATAAAATTTTTTTATATGAAAAAGGAAGCAAATCTGCTTCCTCTTTTTATTATTAGTTATTCAAAGCTGCTGCCATTGTAGCTGCAACTTCAGCTTCAAAGTCATTTGCAGCTTTTTCGATACCTTCACCAACTTCAAAGCGAGCGAACTCAACTACTGAAGCGTTAACTGATTCAAGGTATGCTTCAACTGTCTTGCTGTCATCCATGATGTAGACTTGTGCAAGAAGTGTGTATGCTTGGTCAACTTTAGTGTTGTCAAGCATGAAGCGATCCATCTTACCTGGGATGATCTTATCCCAGATTTTTTCTGGTTTACCTTCTGCAGCCAACTCTGCTTTAATGTCAGCTTCAGCTTGGGCAATAACATCATCAGTCAATTGAGCTTTTGATCCATACTTCAAGTGTGGAAGAGCTGGTTTGTTAACCATTGCACGGCTTTCATTGTCTTGGTCGATAACATGGTTCAACTGTGCTAACTCATCTTTAACGAATTGCTCATCCAATTCTTTGTAAGAAAGAACTGTTGGTTTCATCGCTGCGATGTGCATTGACAATTGTTTAGCAAGTGCTTCGTCTCCACCTTCAACAACTGAAATAACACCGATACGTCCACCGTTATGTTGGTAAGCTCCAAAGTGTTGTGCGTCTGTTTTTTCAATCAATGCAAAGCGACGGAATGAGATTTTTTCTCCGATAGTTGCTGTTGCAGATACGTATGCAGCTTCAAGAGTTTCACCTGAAGGCATTGTCAAAGCAAGTGCTTCTTCATTATTAGCAGGTTTTCCTTCAGCAATAACTTTAGCTGTAGTATTTACCAATTCAACGAATTGAGCATTTTTCGCAACGAAGTCAGTTTCAGCGTTTACTTCAATAACTGCTGCAACATTACCGTTAACATAAACACCCGTCAAACCTTCTGCAGCAACACGGTCAGCTTTCTTAGCTGCCTTAGCCATACCCTTTTCACGAAGCAATTCAATCGCTTTTTCGATGTCACCGTCTGTTTCTACAAGCGCTTTTTTAGCGTCCATAACACCGGCACCAGATTTTTCACGCAACTCTTTTACAAGTTTAGCTGTAATTTCTGCCATTTTGATTCTCCTATATTTTTTTAAAAATAGGAGAGCCGGGCTAAGCCCCGCCCTCCTAGGTAATTACTATTTCTATGAATTAAGCGTTGTTGCCTTCTACAACTTCAACGATTTCTTCAATTGAATCTGCTTGAGCTTCAGAAGCTGCAAATTCTGCTTCAACTGCTGTTGCATCTTCACCTTGACGTCCTTCGATGATAGCGTCAGCCAATTTAGCTGTGATCAATTTAACAGCGCGGATAGCATCATCGTTAGCTGGGATGATTACATCGATATCATCTGGATCAGTGTTTGTGTCAACCATCGCTACAACTGGGATTCCCAATTTCTTAGCTTCTTTAACAGCGATTTGCTCTTTATGTGGGTCAACTACGTACATAACATCTGGGATACGAGGCATGTCTTCGATACCACCCAAGAATTTTTCAAGACGTGCACGTTGTTTGTTAAGAAGTGCAACTTCTTTCTTAGGAAGAACTTCGAAAGTTCCATCTTCTTCCATACGTTTGATTTCTTTCAAACGAGCGATACGTTTTTGGATTGTTCCCCAGTTTGTAAGAGTTCCACCCAACCAACGGTGGTTGATGAAGTATTGACCTGAACGTACTGCTTCTTCAGCAACTGCATCAGCTGCTTGTTTCTTAGTACCAACGAACAATACAACTGCATCGTTAGCTGCTGCATCACGCATGAAATCGTAAGCTTGGTCAGCGTATTTTACAGTTTGTTGCAAGTCGATAACGTGGATTCCGTTACGTTCAGTGAAGATGTATTTAGCCATCTTAGGGTTCCAGCGACGAGTTTGGTGACCAAAGTGTACACCAGCCTCAAGAAGTTGTTTCATTGAAATTACTGCCATGAGTATTTCTCCTTTTTGTTTTTTCCTCTTCTTGACTTCAACTCGCAAAACGACCCAAGGGCAACTGTTTCACAATTCATCAAGAATGAGTATTATCGTTCACACGACAAATTTCATTTTACCATACTTTTTCAATATTTTCAAGCTATTTTAGTAGATTTTTAAAGTAAGTTAACTATATAAATCATAAAAGAGACTCAAATTGAGCCTCTTCGTTTTATTCATTAGTTTGGATAGATATATGTTACAAAACCTTCTGAAGTTGTAGTCGGATTGAACCATCCACGTTTATTTCCGATTGTACGGTTTCCACCATAGTTTGATTCAGATACTTGGATACTTGTTGATGATGAAACAGCTGTAACCACGGCTACGTGTCCATATCCACCATCATTCCAACATGCAATCGCACCAACTTGAGGTGTAGATCCTGTACGGAATCCTGCTGCAGCTGCACTTGTAGCCCACTGTGCTCCATTACCCCAGTAATCTCCAGCCCAAGGTGCCAATGTCTTAGCTCCCCATGTACACTCACCCGTTGGATAACTTGACGCATTTGTGCTATATGTTGGACGATGTTTCACTAATGCAGGAGTATAGCTTGAAGATGATTCAGAGACTGCTTGAACTTCTGCTGTAAAAGTTGTATTCCCAGAAGCAACAACTGTTTGTTGTTGACTTTCTTGTTTAGCTTTGTAAGCTGCTTCTGCTTCTGCAGCTGCTTTAGCTTCTGCTTCCGCTGCTGCTTTTTTCTCAAGTAAACTTGCTTTTTCATCCTCTGCAGTAGCCTTTTCAGCAGCAAGATTCAATTCTGCAGCTTTCAATTCAGCTTGTTTTGTAGTTAATGTTTGAGCATCATCAGCTAGTTTTTGCTGATTTGCAATAACTGTATTAATTGCATCATTGTTTGCTACTTGTTTTTCAGAAATAGCTTTTTTATCTGCTTTTTGTTGTTCCAACATTTTGTTGTTTGCAGACACGATTTCACTCATTGCAGCAACACGTGAAATAGCTTCTGTAATTGATTTTGAATTTACAATTGTATTGATGTAATTTGTTGCAGCTCCATTTGTTTGAGCACTACGAGCTTGTTTTTGCAATGAATCATTGCGAGATACAATATTCTTAGAAAGTTCTGTAATTTCACCCTCAAGCTTTTTAGATTCTGCTTGTAGTCTATCATTTTCAGATTGCAAGTTTGATTGCTCTGTTTGAATAGCAGATACTTGCTCCTGAATTTGATCAACTTGTTTTTGGGCTTCCTGTTGTTGTGCTGTTAAGTTACTAATTTTATTATCTTGAGCAGCAATTTTGTCATCAGTCGTTTCTGCATGCGCAGTTGTTAAAACAGCTACTTGAGAAACCATTACTGTACTTAGTAAAAGTGACGCTAAGATTTTTTTCTTCATATTTCGTAGATACTCCTTCTTTTAAAGACACTACTAGTATACCAAAAAAAGGCCTAATGAATATTACGCCTTTGTTACATTTTTATTTCTTTCTTATAGGTAAATCTTTTCAAAAATAAACTGAAAAATAATCATCCATATAAGGTTCAAAATCATTGATGGTACTAAACTATAGACTATAAATAAAGACATACCATCCACAGTTAAACCTACCACTAATGCAAGTATATAAGCTCCCATCTCAAATAGAAAAGTCATGACAATAATTGCCAACATTCTCGTCCAACGATTCAATAAAATAACACTATTAAATTTATGGAGAAATACTCCCAACAAGACGAACAACAAAGTCGCAATCCCTATCAAGTGGAAAAAGTAAATGTCATAAACCAAACCCACTACAAAACAATATGCTAAATAGAGATACTCTGATACCTCAATCGTCTCAAATAAGAGAAACAAAAATAGAAAATGACTAGCCAACTGCACGTGGGGAAAAAATGAGCCCAGAAGCTGACTAATATGGGCATCAATTAGAACAAAGAAAGGAAGCAATAAAAATACTCCAACCCGCTTCAACTGTCTCATTATGAATTCCCCACTAATTCTATCACACTCACATTATGAGTATCTGCACTTAATTTAACTGTTACTTCTCTTGTCAAATAGTCTGTACTATGCGTTGTAGCAACCACTTCACCAACAGGAATATCAGCAACGTTAAAGTTTCCTAATCCACCAGTGGCCACCTTATCTCCCGCACTAATATCGCTATTACTATTTAATTGGCTAATTTTTAGAACTTCATTTTCCTTGTCATAGCCAACAATAATTCCATAAATTGTTGTAGAACCATGTTGAATTTTAACAGAAATCTTATCAGCATTTTCCGTATTTGTCAGAAGGTTGACCATAGTAGAGTTGTCCTCCACTTTTGAAACACTCCCAATCAAACCACCATTTGCAATGGCTAACATATTTTCAGAAACCCCTTTTGATTTACCTGCATCCAGGGTCAATTCCTGCTTCCAAGATACTGGAGAACGCATAATAACATCTGCTGCTAAAGTCTTTGTAGCTTGTAATTTGGACTTCATATCAAGCAATTGGCGCAGGTGTTCATTTTCTGTCTTTAAACTTTCCGCCTTATTTGATTTAACTTCTAATTGGTAAATCTGTTTCTTCAAACTTTCATTTTCATTATAAGTTCGTGTCAAATGAGCCAAATCTGATTTGACAGAATCAAACCACTGAAAAGGTTTTTGAACAACTCTATCAACCAATGAGATTCCATCTCCTAATTTTGTCACAATTGTACTTGAATAAGTCGTCGCTAAGAGAGCTGACACAAGCAAAACAGTGACAAAAACAATAATGACATATTTTGATTTTTTAAAACGGTTCATATCCCTACCTTCATATCAAAAACTGTTACAGTAATTTTTTATCAATTCCTGAAAGCTACTAAGATTTTAAGAAAAATAAGCAACAACCAAGTACGATAATAACAAGAATGGTCAGCGTATCCTTTCTAGTCCATTTCAGTTGTCGGTATTGACTTCTGCATTTTCCCCCCTGATAACCACGCGCTTCCATAGCGATAGCCAAGGAATCTGCACGTTTTAAACTTGTCGCAAAAAGAGGAATCAAAATGGGAATCATAGCCTTCACCTTTTGAACAATACTTCCTTCTCCAAAATCCACTCCACGCGCTTTCTGTGCATTCATAATCCGCGTCGTATCATCCATCAAGGTTGGGACAAAACGCAAACTCATAGACAGCATCAATCCAATTTCATGAACTGGAACTTTCATACTCTTTAAAGGTGCTAATAGAGCTTCGACAGCTGATGCCAAACTTAAGGGCATGGTCGTTAAGGTTAACAAAGTAGAAAAGAAAATAATCAATACAAAGCGACAAAAGATAATTCCAGCTTGTTGCAAAGCATAATCCGTGATTCTCACAAACGAAAACTCAAATAAAACATTCCCATTAGAAATGAAAAACAGTTGAAAAATAGTTGTGAAGGCAATCAAGAAAAACATAGACTTCAAGCCCTGAATAAAAAATGAAAGAGATACTCCTGACAAGGCAATAAAGATCCCTGTCGCTATAAAAAGAATCAGATTCGTCAAGGGATTATTAGCCCAAAAAACGATCAAAATCAGTAGCATCATAGCCAGTAATTTGCTGCGTGGATCCAATCGGTGAACTATCGAATCCCCTGGGATATAACGCCCCAAAATCATACTATCCATTTAGCGACTCCTTGAACTCCTCTATCTTAATCGGTAATCGTTTAAATGACACGCCTCTATCAGCCAATCGTTTACAAAAAGCTGTAATTTTAGGTACTCCCAACTGAACTTCTTCCATAAAAACAACATCTTGAAAGACATCACTAGGTTTACCAAACTTAACTAAACGTCCCTTTTCCATCACATATACCTGATTCGCATATTCAGCAACATCATCCATCAAATGCGTTACCAAGACAATGGTCATCCCTGACTGGTGGAGTTTTTTGAACAAATTCATCAGCTCTTTTCTTCCCAGGGGATCTAGGCCTGCTGTGGGTTCATCTAAGACTAATATAGCTGGTTCCATGGCAAGTATGCCTGCAATGGCGACACGTCTCATTTGTCCACCTGATAGCTCAAACGGACTACGATCAAAAAGTGATTCATCAATTCCAACCAGAGCCAGTTTCTCACGCGCAATCTGCTCCGCATCTTCTTCAGAAACTCCAAAATTTTGCGGTCCAAAAGCAACATCCTTCAAAACCGTTTCTTCAAAGATCTGATTTTCAGCAAACTGAAATACCAAGCCAACCTGTTTTCTAATTTGACGAATATCTTTATTTTTAGAAGTCGAGGTGATTAAGGTATCAAAAACCCGCACACTCCCTTGGCTTGGCACCAATAAACCATCTAATAGTTGTAAAATAGTTGATTTACCACTACCTGTGTGGCCAATTAAGGCCGTATAAGAACCATCTTCAATCGTCAAAGAAACATCTGACAAAGCTGTTGAAGCTAAGGGAGTCCCTTCTTGATACGTAAAACTCACATTTTCTAGAGCAATTCCCATAGTTTATCCTCTAGCTCACTTTCTGTCAAATAATTTTCAGGCAAATCATAGCCATTCTGATTCAAAGAATGTTTTAATTGATTGGCAAAAGGATCGTCTAATCCAATTTGATCTAAATCATTACGAGAGAAAAGTTCTCTTGGACTACTGGTTGATTCAATTTCCCCTTTTTTCATGACCAACACACGATCACTCATGGCAACTTCTTCCAAATCATGTGTAATGGAAATGACCGTCATATCATAGTCTTTTCGAATTCCTTTTACTGTATCAATCAGTTCTCTACGCCCCTCAGGATCCAACATACTCGTTGCTTCATCTAAGATTAGAATAGCTGGTCTTAGGGCTACAACACCTGCAATGGCAACACGTTGCTTTTGGCCACCCGATAAACGCGCTGGCTCTCTCTTTTTAAATTCCAACATGCCAACTAAAGCCAGAGCTTCTTCCACTCTCTTTTTCATTTCTTGACGAGAAAGTCCCTGATTTTCCAAACCAAAGGCAACATCATCTTCAACAGTCGCTCCAACAAATTGATTGTCTGGATTTTGAAAAACCATACCGATTTGACGACGTATATTCCAAACATTTTCCTCAGTCAGCCGTTGGCCATCAATTACAATCTCTCCGGATTCTGCTTCCAGTAAGCCATCAATTAAGCGAACCGTCGTTGATTTACCACTACCATTATGCCCTACAATCGAAAGCCATTCTCCACGTTTCACGTGAAACGTAATATCCTTCACATCGTAATATTCCTGACTTTCCTTATAGCGAAAAGAAAGATTTTTTACATCAATTACTGATTTCATTTCGAACCAAATGTCCCTTTAAATACATAGGCACTACCCTTGAAATAATCATAGCCAGAGTAGATAGTGAAAAACAAGGCTACATAAAGTAGAACTTGACCAAGCAAAGTCCAATGTAATAGCAAGAAAATAATGGCAAACATCTGACTAAAAGTTTTAATTTTTCCAGGCATTGCTGCTGCTAAAACTGTTCCACCAGTTTCAACTAATAAAAGTCTTAAACCTGTCACAGCCAACTCACGACAGATAATCACTGCAACAATCCAAGCTGGAGCCATTCCTAACTCAATCAGCATAATAAAAGCCGACATAACTAGTAGCTTATCCGCCATAGGATCTGCAAATTTACCAAAATTACTAACCACATTCCATTTACGAGCTAAATATCCATCTAAATAGTCTGTAATACTGGCAATAGCAAAGATAATAGCTGCTACCATATGACTCTCTATCGAATTTCCTACTGTTAAAATAAAGATAAAAATAGGTATAAAGAGAATTCGACCTATTGTTAAGATATTTGGAATTTGTTCTTTTTTCATTCGTTTTTCCTTAATTTTTAGTAAAGGTTACAGCGATTTTTCCAGTCTGAGCTGTTAATTTCGATAAATCAACAGTCTGATTGTCTACTGTTAAGGCAACACCTTTGACAACACCTAAAGTAATTGTCACAGGATTTTTAGTTGAAACGCTTGTTTCCGCACTTTTATTATCCGGTGATAAAGTCACACCACCCTCAAGATCACTTTCTGAAACACTAACCCAACTTCTAGCATCTGACACTGATAATTGCAATTTTGCAGTTTCCTTGCTCGTTTTATAAGCAACTTCTACTCGATTTCCTTCACCTGATACACTTATAGCAGGTTCTATATTTGAAGAACTACTAGATGAGCTACTGCTTGAAGATGGAGTTACAGAACTAGTCGAACTTATTGCTTGGACTACACTATAACTAGACGCAGACGAACGCTCCGGTTGAGTCTGGAGATAATTCCAAACATAATAAGTCACAAAAATGACAATCGATAGTGCAAAAAGTATAAAATAAAATAAAGGTAAAAATGATGCCTTATTTTTCTTACTTGAACGTCTCCTACCTGTCAACTCGTCTTCATCAACATCTACTTCCTCATAAGTAATCATGCTCCCAGAATCATAAGCATCCAAGACAATTCGCTCATCAAGTTCAACTGCCCACGCATACTTTCTCAAAAAAGAACGAGTATAAAATGGACTAGGAAGTTGATCAAAATCATCAGCTTCCATAGCTTCCAACATATCCAACTGAATTTCTGTTTTTTTGTGTAATTCTTCTAAAGTCAACCCTTGGTTGGTTCTAGCTAAACGTAAAACCTCACCAATTGTTTTTTTCCTCATACTTATCATTCCTTCTTTCTAGTGTCTATTATGATTAGTTACTATGATGGGAATATTGTAAAATCAACTATATCCCCTTCATCTATTAAGTGATGCCCTGCTTCAAGGACATCCTCTAAAGTAATTTCCTGTAAAATTTTCGGCAAATCAAAGATTGTCTCACCTTTTCCAAAAGCATCATATTGAGTTGCAATAAATTCAAGAGAGTTCATGCTACTGAAAAATTCTCCAAACATCTCTCTTTTGATAATATCTAAATGATCCTCTGTAATATCTAAATCCTTTGTAAAATTACGAATGGCCTTCCTAAACTGATGAGATAAAGCAACTGGCTCTTTTGTATCCATTGTCAACATAACAAAATGAAAGCGACTTGTAACTTCAACTTCAAGAGATAAGGAAGCATCTATTTTACCTGATTCATATAGTTTTTGAAAACGATCCGAAGTCCAACCAAACATCATTGCAAATAATAATTTTAATAAAATATGATGTCGATAGCAATCATCCTCAGCAACTTTTCTCCTACCTCTAATCCCAATCGCTAGTTTAGGAGAAGACACTTCCATTCTCATACTGTCTGTTTGCTTTACATCTTTTAAAACAAACTTTTCTCTTGCTACTTCCTGAACATCTAAATCTTTCAGTTCTTTGCTTTCAAAATAGTCCTGTACTTGTTCCACATCAAAATTACCAACTAAAAACAGAGACATATTTACAGGTTTGTAAAACATTGTAAAGTTTTCTTGCAAATTAGTTAGATTTATTTGGGCAATGGATTCCTCACTTCCAACTATATCAGTTGCTAAAGGTGTGCCAGGATACAAATTCGCTAGAGTTGAAAAGAATAAACACGAATCTGGATCATCTTGATACATTTCCCTTTCTTGCTGGATAATATCCTGCTCTCTTAAAATGGAATCTTCAGTAAAATGTACTGATGTTACCAATTCATCAAGTAAGTCTAAATTTTCTAAAAAATGATCCGTTGCTGAAAAAAGATAACTTGTTTTTGTAAAGCTTGTAAAGGCATTGCTATCCGCACCTAGACTCGTAAAAGCTGACATCAAATCGCTAGCATCTTCTCTCTCAAATAATTTATGTTCAAGGAAATGAGCAATTCCTTCAGGATATTCTTTTACATCTCCGTCAACTTCTGTGACAAGCGTATCTACCGAACCAAACTGAACAGTGACACTCCCGTAAACCTCTTTAAATTCCTTTTTAGGCAAAAGAGCAACTGTCAATCCATTTGACAAACGAGTTCGATAAACCATTTCTTTTACAGCTGGATAGTATTTTTCTTCAAAAACAACCTTTGTCATTCTATTCCTTCCATAAAGTAAATCGCCTGTAGTTTCACATTATTAGCTGCTCTACAAATAGCATCTTTGTCAACTTGCTCGAGTTTTGAAATCCAACCTTTAAAATCTGCTGAAGATTTTCCAAATAAGGCATTTTGATAAGCACGTTCAATCAATGAACTTTGATTATCTTGAGAAAGTAATAAAGACCGACGAATCATTTCCTTGGTCTGCTCTAACTCAAGCTCTGTAAAATAACCTTTTTTAAAATCAAGCAGTTGATTATTCATCATTTTACGAGCCTGATTCCGATTTTCTCGATCAATGCCAGCATACATCCTCAAGAATCCACTAAACAAATCAAGCTGACTTGAAATAGTATAAGCCAATCCAGCATTTTCACGGACATTTGTAAATAGTTTAGAGTGAGCAAATCCACCAAGTAAACCATTCATTACAATCATGGGTAAATGTTGCTCATCACCATATTCAGAAGGGCAATGATAACCTAATTCCAAAATGGATTGTCCCACATTTTTTCGAACCATACCTTCCTGAAGAATATTGGAATACGGTTGACAATACTGAACCGTCACATCTCCTTCTCGACCTTTAAAGCCAAATGATTCTAATACATTTTGAATTTCGACCTCATTAAAATTACCTAGGAAAAAGAAATCTATTCGATCATTGGCCAAAAATTCTTGGAAACAAGAATAAGAACTTTGTGGAGTTTCAGCTAAAATACGATTTCGTAAATCACTATATTCCAATCTGAGACGTTCATCATGAAAAAATAATTTATCTAATTCTTTATGTGCGAAATAAAAAGAATCATCCATATCAGCTGCTAAACTTGCTAGCAATTGCTTTTTCTCAATTTCAAATAAGGACGGATCAAATCCATTATCAACTAGTATGGGTGAAAAAAGAGTTTCTTTTACAAGTTCTAAAACCTTAGAAGTTAGAACATTTTTCCTACTTAAAAACTCATCACGAACATAGGTAAATGTCAATTCTACAATATGACTTTGCCCTCTTCTAAAACAATTGGTTGACATATCTGTACCGTATAGACTGGCTAAATGTCTTCTCAAATCTTGAGAAGTGGGATACATCTGATTAGCAGTCTCTAGCATACTCGCACTCAACATGCGACCTGCAATCGTATCGAGGGATAATGGAGCGGTAAAACGCACGGCGATTTTGTTCGTTTTAAACTTTTTTGATTGGATAAAATGTGTTGAAATTCCATGCACTAACTCCATGATTTACCTCCTTATATACAGACTTCTATTATATCACGAAAACCTGAAATTTTCTTGTTCTCTGTAACACTTTTGAAATAAAAATCGCTTACATTACTCCTTGTTTCTCTCACTATTTTTAAGAAAATATGGTATAATACCAAAGATTGAGGTGAATTATGGAATACAAATTATTTGAAGAATTTATTACCCTCCAAGCACTACTCAAAGAACTTGGAATTACACATAGCGGAGGAGCTATCAAATCATTTCTCTCTGAACATTCTGTTTACTTTAATGGGGAATTAGAGAATCGTCGTGGTAAAAAAATTCGTATTGGTGATAAGGTTGACATCCCTGACATGAATATTGACATCTTGTTGACACAACCTACTTCTGAAGAACAGGATGAATACCAAGATGATAAAGTTGAAAAAGAACGAATCGCTAAACTCGTCAAAGAGATGAATAAGGGAGTAAAAAAATACAAATCGAAACCTGCTTCATCACCAAAAAGCAAACAAGCTCCACGATTCCCTGGTAGATAATCATGTGGCTACAACACCTATCTCTCAAAAATTTTCGTAACTACAAAGAGACGAAAATAGACTTTAATCCTAAATTAAATGTCTTTTTAGGACGCAATGCACAAGGTAAAACAAATATGTTAGAGGCTATCTATTTTTTAGCCTTAACTCGTAGTCATCGAACTCGAACAGATAAAAATCTCATTCATTTTGATGAGGAACAACTTCATCTTTCAGGTCTTGTTCAGAAAAAAACTGGATCTATTCCCCTCGAAATCGAACTAACACAAAAAGGCCGTGTGACAAAAGTGAATCACTTAAAACAGGCACGACTTTCAGATTACGTAGGACACATGAATGTTGTCTTATTTGCTCCTGAAGATTTACAACTAATTAAAGGAGCACCTTCGGTTCGACGAAAATTCATTGATATGGAGCTTGGACAAATTAAGCCCATCTATCTATCAGATTTAACCAATTATAACCATATCCTTAAGCAAAGAAATACCTATTTAAAATCAGCTCAAAAAATAGATGAAACCTTCCTTTCAGTACTAGATGATCAGCTAGTCGATTATGGATGTCGTGTAATGAATCACCGCTTAGATTTTATAAAAAAACTAGAGCATTTTGGCCGTAAGAAACATTTTGAACTTTCTAATCAGATTGAAGAGTTGTCAATATCCTATCAATCTTCTGTAAAGCCAACTGACAAAGAAAACTTATCAGAATCTTTCAAAATTGCTTTAGAAAAAAGTAGGTCCAGAGATTTATTTAAAAAGAATACTGGTGTTGGGCCTCATCGAGATGATATTTCTTTTTATATAAATGCGATAGATGCTAGTTTCGGAAGTCAAGGCCAACATCGTAGTCTCGTCCTTTCTATAAAATTAGCAGAAATCGAGTTAATGGAAAGTATTACTACAGAATCTCCGATATTATTGCTTGACGATGTTATGAGTGAACTTGACAACACTAGACAACTAAAATTATTAGAAACGATTTCTCATTCAATCCAAACCTTTATCACAACAACAAGCTTAGATCATCTTCAAAATCTACCAGAAAATCTAAGTATTTTCACTATTCAAGATGGTAAAGTTATTGTAAATAAAAATTGACAATATTGTAAAAGAACTCCTGTTTTTGCAGGAGTTCTTTTTATTTCTTTTACATAGAATAATTTGGTGCCTCATTCGTAATTTGTACATCATGAGGATGGCTTTCTTTCAAACCAGCACCAGACATTTCAATAAATTGAGCATTATCGTGTAGTTCTTTAAGGTTAGCTGCACCACAGTAACCCATACCAGAGCGAATACCACCAATCATTTGGAAGACAATATCAGCTGCCGCTCCTTTATAAGCAACACGACCTTCAATTCCTTCTGGAACAAGTTTGTTTGCTTCATTGACAGAACCTTGGAAGTAACGATCGCTTGAACCTTTCTTCATTGCTGCGATTGAACCCATACCACGGTAAGTCTTGAATTTACGTCCCTGGAAGATTTCAGTTTCGCCTGGAGCTTCATCAGTTCCAGCAAACATTGATCCAAGCATAACTGCATTTCCACCTGCAGCAAGGGCTTTTACAATATCTCCAGAATACTTGATTCCACCGTCAGCAATGATCGTTTTACCATATTCACGCGCAACAGCTGCAGCATCATAGATAGCTGTTACTTGCGGAACACCGACACCAGCAATCACACGAGTAGTACAGATAGAACCTGGTCCAATACCAACCTTAACAACGTCTACACCCGCTTCATAAAGTGCGCGTGCACCCTCAGCTGTTGCAATATTTCCAGCAATCAAAGTACGATCTTGGAAGTGAGCACGAATCTCAGCAATTTTACGCAAGACACCTGCAGAATGACCATGTGCAGTATCAATAACAATCGCATCCGCTCCTGCTTCAAAAAGAGCCTCTGCACGTTCAAATGTATCTGAAGTAACACCTACTGCACCTGCAACTAGTAGACGACCAAACTCATCTTTAGCAGCATTTGGAAACTCAATAACTTTTTCAATATCTTTGATAGTAATCAAACCAGAAAGACGACCTGCTTCATCTACCAAAGGAAGCTTTTCAATACGGTGTTCTTGAAGAATACTCTCAGCTGTTGCAAGATCTGTACCCACAGGAGCAGTAACAAGATTTTCACTGGTCATATGATTTGAGATTGGTTGGTTATAGTCTGAAATAAAACGAAGATCTCGGTTTGTCAAAATACCAACCAATTTACGATTTTCAAGTGTTTCAACAACTGGAACACCACTGATTCGGTAACGACCCATAAGATCATCTGCTTCAGCAATTGTATGTTCAGGCGTCAAGAAGAACGGATCAATAATAACTCCATTTTCAGAACGTTTTACCTTACGAACCTCCTCTGCTTGTTGAGCAATTGACATGTTTTTATGGATAACTCCGAGACCGCCTGCACGAGCAATAGCAATGGCCATTTGACTCTCTGTAACTGTGTCCATGGCAGCGGTAATAATTGGGATATTTAAAGTCAAATTATCTGCCAATTTAGTTGTTAAATCTGCATCGTTAGGCAACACATGACTTTCAGCTGGAATAAGCAATACATCATCAAAGGTAAAACCTTTTTTCAAAAATTTAGTGTCCCAATTAGACATTCGAAGTTTCCTCTTTTCTTTCTTTTTGAGCTTGACTCTTTTTATATTGTATCTATCATACCATTCTATAAAAATTTGTCAAATGTTACAGGGGTAAATAAAAAACTATCTTTTCTTTGAGATAGAAATGATAGTTTCTTGTAAAATAAACTTATTTGAAGTAATGAAGTCCCATTGCCCCTTTAACCTCAGATAGGGTTTGACCCGCAACTTCACGCGCTCTTTCACTACCTTTTTGAAGCATATTATAAACTTCTCCCATATCCTTAGCAAATTCAATACGGCGCTCACGAATAGGACCCAGTTCACGTTCTAATATTTCAAGTAGATAACGCTTGGTCTTCACATCACCAAGACCACCTCGTTGATAATGTTCTTTCATGTCAGCAATTTCTTGAGCATCTTCTGGACGACCAAAAACATCTAGATAATGGAAAACCATATTTCCCTCAATCTTACCTGGATCTTCCACCCGAATATGATCTGGATCTGTATACATACTCATCACTTTTTTACGCAAAGTATCCGCATCATCAGCTAAATAAATACCATTATTGAGTGATTTAGACATTTTAGCATTTCCATCTAAACCAGGCAAACGCCCTGCTCTCTCATTTTCTGGATAAATACCTTCCGGCTCTACCAAGACATCACAGTTATATGCGTTGTTAAAAGAGCGAACAATTTCACGAGTTTGCTCAATCATTGGTTTCTGATCTGTCCCAACAGGAACATAATTAGCCTTGAAAGCTGTGAT
The DNA here is from genome assembly GCF_002096735.1 of Streptococcus mitis. Lineage (GTDB taxonomy): Bacteria > Bacillota > Bacilli > Lactobacillales > Streptococcaceae > Streptococcus > Streptococcus mitis_CZ. The sequence goes on from NZ_NCVC01000015.1 coordinate 173,503, forward strand.
GTCAGCTGCTTGAGCAATTGGATAGACTAAGAATCCTGTCGGAATACTCTCTCCAAAGCCTTTCTGAGCAATTTCTGTCTTGACTGTTGGATTGCGCTCCAAACGTGCTAATGAAACTAGATTCATATAGTACATAGATAGTTCAGCCAATTCTGGAATTTGGCTTTGAATAAAAATAGTTGATTTACTCGGATCCAATCCAACTGCAAGATAATCCAAAGCAACATTTCCGATAGACTCTACAATTGTTTGAGGGTCTTTAGCATGATCTGTCAAAGCTTGTTGGTCAGCCAAGAACACAAACATATCATACTTATCCTCTTCCTGTAATAAAACTCTATTTTTGAGACTTCCAACATAATGTCCAATATGCAATTTTCCTGTTGGACGGTCTCCTGTTAAAATAATGGGTTTAATCATTTTATTCTCCTCCGATATAGTCCTTTCAATTATAGCATTTTTTTAATGAAATAACCGTAATTTATCAAAATAAATCAGTCTTGCTATTTACGGATTCGTGTAAAGTATATTGTAAATCTAATTTACACAAAATTGACAGATAAAAATTTGAATATTTCCGTATTTTCTAGTAGAATAAATATATTACACATATAGGAGAAAAACATTGCTTACAGTATCTGATGTTTCACTACGTTTTAGTGATCGCAAACTTTTTGATGATGTCAATATCAAATTTACAGAAGGAAATACTTACGGATTAATCGGTGCTAATGGTGCCGGAAAATCAACCTTTTTAAAAATTTTAGCTGGAGATATTGAACCTACTACTGGTCACATCTCTCTTGGTCCAGATGAACGTCTCTCTGTTCTTCGTCAAAATCACTTTGACTATGAAGACGAACGTGCCATTGATGTCGTTATCATGGGAAATGAAAAACTTTATAGCATCATGAAGGAGAAAGATGCCATCTACATGAAGGAAAATTTCTCAGATGAGGATGGAGTGCGTGCTGCCGAACTCGAAGGAGAGTTTGCCGAGCTTGGAGGTTGGGAAGCAGAAAGTGAAGCCTCTCAACTCCTTCAAAACCTAAACATTCCAGAAGAATTGCACTATCAAAACATGAGCGAATTGGCCAACGGTGAAAAAGTAAAAGTTCTCCTTGCCAAAGCACTTTTTGGTAAACCAGATGTGCTTCTATTGGACGAGCCTACCAACGGTTTGGACATCCAATCGATTACTTGGTTAGAAGACTTCTTGATTGACTTTGATAACACAGTTATCGTAGTATCCCACGACCGTCACTTCTTAAACAAAGTATGTACTCACATGGCCGACCTTGACTTTGGAAAAATCAAACTCTATGTCGGAAACTATGACTTCTGGAAGGAATCTTCTGAACTCGCTGCTAAATTGCTAGCAGACCGTAATGCCAAAGCAGAAGAAAAAATTAAACAATTGCAAGAGTTCGTTGCTCGTTTCTCTGCCAATGCTTCTAAATCAAGACAAGCAACATCACGTAAGAAAATGCTTGATAAGATTGAACTAGAAGAAATTGTTCCATCTAGTCGTAAATATCCATTTATCAACTTTAAAGCGGAACGTGAGATTGGTAATGATCTCTTGACAGTAGAAAATCTAACTGTAAAGATTGATGGTGAGACTATTTTAGATAATATCAGCTTTATCTTGCGTCCAGGTGATAAGACAGCTCTTATTGGTCAAAATGACATCCAAACGACTGCATTAATTCGTGCAATAATGGGGGACATTGACTATGAAGGAACTGTCAAGTGGGGAGTAACTACTAGCCGTTCTTACTTGCCAAAAGATAACTCGGCAGATTTTGCAGGAGGAGAGTCAATCCTTGACTGGTTGCGTCAATTCGCAAGTAAAGAAGAAGATGACAATACTTTCCTACGTGGTTTCCTCGGCCGTATGCTCTTCTCTGGAGATGAAGTTAACAAACCTGTAAATGTCTTGTCAGGGGGAGAAAAAGTTCGTGTCATGCTTTCAAAACTAATGCTCTTAAAATCAAATGTCCTTGTACTTGATGATCCAACAAATCACTTGGACTTGGAATCTATCTCAAGCTTGAACGATGGATTGAAAAACTTCAAAGAATCAATCATCTTTGCCAGTCATGACCACGAGTTCATTCAAACTCTAGCTAACCATATCATTGTCTTATCTAAAAATGGCGTCATCGATCGTATTGATGAAACCTACGATGAATTCCTAGAAAATGCAGAAGTACAAGCAAAAGTAAAAGAACTTTGGAAAGACTAAATAAAACTTCAAAACTCAGTTGGGGTAACCAGCTGAGTTTTCTAACATTTTATGAGGTAACATGAAATTATTTTTTAAAACATATTGGACCTATTTTGTTTCTTTCATCATTCCCATAATCATTATGATAGGAGTATATCTATCTCAAGGTATCTACTGGAATAGCGACAACTCTCCTCTATTAGGAGATGGCTTTCATCAATACGTTATTTTTGATATAGCTCTAAGAAATATCCTACATGGAAATGGTAGTCTGTTTTACACCTTTACAAGTGGTCTCGGATTAAATTTCTATGCCCTATCTAGTTATTACTTGGGAAGTTTCCTTTCACCTCTAGTTTACTTTTTTGATCTAACTAATATGCCAGATGCTGTCTATCTGACAACTCTCTTAAAATTTGGATTGATTAGTTTGTCAACCTTCTTTAGTTTAAATAAATTATTTAAAAATGTCCCTCAAACTTTAAAACTAGCCTTATCCACTTCTTATGCTCTGATGAGCTTTACCATTAGTCAGTTAGAGATAAAAACCTGGCTAGATGTTTTTATCTTGATTCCTTTAATTATAACTGGTTTACATCTACTGATAACTGAAAAGAAATTCTCATTATACTTTACAAGTCTGTCAATCTTATTTATCCAAAACTATTATTTTGGCCATATGACAGCATTGTTTCTTATTTTCTGGTATCTCTGTCAAATTTCTTGGGACTTTAAAACTCGAAAATCATCTTTTCTTGATTTCATAATCACCTCCGTTTTAGCTGGTATGGCTAGTTTGATTCTGACTCTTCCTACTCTATTTGATTTACAGACACATGGGGAAAAATTAACTGGAATTACAAAGTTTCAAACTGAAAGTAGCTGGTATCTTGATCTCTTTGCTAAACAATTCATTGGTTCCTTTGACACAACAAAGTATGGGGCCATCCCAATGATTTTTGTTGGACTACTTCCCTTTATTTTGACCATTTTATTTTTTACGCTGAAATCTATTAAGTTTCACGTGAAACTTATCTATGCAATCTTCTTTGCATTTCTAATTGCAAGCTTTTATATAGAAGCTCTTGATTTATTTTGGCAAGGTATGCATACTCCAAATATGTTTTTACATCGCTATTCTTGGATTTTCTCTACCTTGTTAATTTACACAGCAGCGGAAGTCTTAAAGCGTCTGAAAGAACTTAAAGTCTGGAATTTTTTAGTTTCACTTTTTCTTCTAGTAACAGGGGTTTTAACTACCATCTATCTAAAATCGCATTATTCTTTTTTAACAGATTTGAATATTCTACTTACTCTTGAATTTTTGGTTGTCTATTCGCTTTTACTCCTTGCAGTTATCAAAAAGTTTATCTCTGTAAAACTGTTTGCCATTCTAATCTCTTTATTTATAATGGTTGAAATAAGTTTAAATGCTTCATCTCAAATGGACGGAATTGCTAAAGAATGGGGCTTTGCTTCTCGAAGTGCATATAATCGAGATATCCCAGCTATGGAATCTTTCTCAATATATATTGGAAATCAATTTACTCGTACTGAAAAACTACAAACTCAGACAGGAAATGACAGTATGAAATTCAACTACAATGGAATCTCTCAATTTTCATCTGTTCGAAATCGTTCAGCAAGCTCTACTTTGGATAAACTTGGGTTTAAATCCTCTGGGACCAATCTCAATCTCCGTTATGCCAATAATAGTATTTTGGCTGATAGTTTATTTGGCATCCAGTACAATATCTCAGACAGTCCTATTGATAAGTATGGTTTTAAAGATATCTATCAAAAAGATAATCTTACCCTATATGAAAATCAATTCTCTCTTCCGATTGCCTTTGCTAGTCAATCTGTTTACAATGATGTCAAGTTCAATGAACATACCTTGGATAATCAGGCCTCGTTTTTAAATCAACTTGCTAACGTCAATTTTGATTATTTTTCTCCAATACCTTATGAAAAAACTGAAAATACTGATGATTTGATTAGTGTTACAAGTTCTTCAAATGAGGATGCAGAAATCCAGTATCAAATTGAGGTTCCCGAAAACAGTCAAGTTTATCTTTCTTTCATAAACCTTCACTTTTCTAATGACAAACAAAAAAAAGTTGACATCCTTGTAAATGGAGAAAAGAAAACTTTTACAACTGATAATGTCTTCTCCTTCTTTAATCTAGGCTATACAAAAGAGAAAAAGACTTTCAATATCAATGTTAGTTTCCCTGAAAATTTACAAGTATCATTTGAATCTCCTACCTTCTATCGTTTAGATACCCAAACTTTAACTGAGGCAATTCAAAAAATCAAAGAACAGCCTGTAACAGTATCAACTTCTAAAAACAAGGTTTTTGCTACATATGATGTCCAACAAGATACATCTATTTTCTTCACCATTCCTTATGACAAAGGTTGGTCTGCCTACCAAGATGGTAAGAAAATAGAAATTAAACAAGCTCAAACTGGTTTTATGAAAGTTGATATTCCTAAAGGGAAAGGAACTATTACACTTTCCTTTATTCCCAATGGTTTTATTACTGGAGCAATTTGTTCCTTTACTTCTCTCTTACTATTTGGAACCTATAATCACAGACGAAAGTCATCTAAGGCATAAAAAATCGACCAATTAATCGGTCGATTTTTTTAATCTTCTTCCATTTTCTTAGGTTGATAGGCTAGCATACCTAAACCAATAAATAGAGCTAGTATCACGGCAAGGAAAATGACTTGATGATGAATATTTCCTGTCATAGAGATTGTTTGTCGTAATCCCGAAACTGAATAACTCATTGGTAACCAGGGATTAATAGCTCTAAAGAAATCATTTGTCAAAGCAAGTGGGTAAGTACCTGCACTTGATGCCAACTGTAATAAAAGCAAAATAAGAGAGAAGAAAGCTCCTATACGGCTATTCCATGTTGTTAAAGCGGTCACCATGGACATGAATACTAAACTTGTTAGGATAATGAGAATAAATGTTCTCATCTCATGATTTGCAGTTAGACCAATAATATGAACTCCTCCATATACCAAAATTCCTGCCAAAACAGCTATAATACCATTTATTTCTGCTCGAGATTTCAACCAAGCCCAACGACTCTCTGGATGACGTCCTGAAGGCAACTTCGCAAATATCATATTCGTTGATATTGCTGCAACAAAGAGAGCAACTGATATCATATAAGGAGCCATTGCAATTCCATTTACAGGAACTTGGTCATTGTCAGTTTTGGAGAGACTGAGAGGATTTGACAAAATCTCTGCATTTTGAGATTCCGTAGATGCTGATTTGAGTTGATCACTAGCATTACTTAGTCCTTGTCCTAAAGAAGCAACTCCTGTCTGTAAACCTTCCAATCCAGAAGTTAACTTTGTTCCACCTTCTGCAAGTTTCCCAGATCCATCTGCCAATTTATTAGCTCCACTTTCTAATTGAGAAGCACCTGAAATTAACTGACTGGATTTGTCAGATAGTTGGCTAGATCCTGACTGCAATTTATCAACTCCTGCTATCAATTCTTGACTCTTTTGATTCAATTGGTTGGAGCCAGTTGATAATTTTTCAATACCAGACACTAATTCTGGAGTTTTTTCAACTAATTGACCAACTCCTGCTGTCAAGTTAGAAGATTTTTGTGTCAAGGTAGTTGAGCCTGAAACTAATTGGTTCAAACTACCTGTCAAGGTGGAATTCTTTTCACTTAGTTGACTTGCACCTTGAGAAACTTTATCAACACCCGCAGTATATGCATTTACCCCCGATGTAATCGACTGACTAGCAGGAACTAATTTACTAGTCACTGCTCCCTGTATTTCTGTTAATCCACTTGACAATCCTGTCAAAGAAGTAGAAGCAATAGGTAATACTTGATTAGCTTGATTTTTTAATGTCGAAAGATTAGAAGACTGATTTTGTAAGTTTTCCAAACTTCCCTGTAAACCTTGAGCTAAAGCTACAATTGACTGTGCTGATTGAATACTATCAGTCGAATTTTGAGATACAGAAGCACTTATTTCAGCTTGTTGCTCACTTGTCAAAGATTGATAAGCTGCTGTCGATTGAATATTGGCTAATGTAGTCGCTTTATCAGACTGAGCACTTGCTAACATTTGATTAGAAAGAGATACTATACTTGATAAAATAGAATCTAATTGTTTTGTATCTCCAACATCAATATTTTGAATAGCTTGATTTAACTGATTTAGACCAGAAGATAATTGATTAATTTGATCTTTTTGCTCAGACGAAGCATCTAACTTGCTAGAAAGTTGTTGAATTCCTTCACTTAATTGCTCCACCCCCATTCGAAGTGTAGCTGATTGATTAGATAACTGATTAGCACCTGTTGCAAGACTTCCCACTCCATTGGTGTAGGCACTAACACCAGATGAAAATTGATTAAGACCAGCATTGAGCCGAGAAACACCGCCAGTATAGGACTCTACACCAGTATATAGTTGATTGATTCCTCCTACTAATTCAGGACTTTTAGAAGATAATTGACCTAATCCGCTATCTAATTGACTCACTGCACCAGTATATGTAACTAAACCACTATTAAAATTTCCTAATCCAAGATGAAGTTGTTCAACACCAGAGACATAAGAGGATAATCCTTTAGTAAACTGCTCCGTTCCATTTGAAAATGTTAAACTTGAATCTGCTAAAGAGTGTAGGTTAGTAGTTAATGTTTGACTTCCTGCCACTAACTGATTCGCTCCATCAGTTAGTTTTTCACTACCAGACGCTGCTTGACTCATACCATCCTTTAAATCGACCATCTTGTTAAAGAAAGCTTTAGTATAAGTCTCGGTTACATTGGTAGAAACACTCTGCTTTAATTGTGTCATAGCAGAATCGCTCATCTTGCTGGCAATAAAACTATGGCCACTTGAAGTCTGATAATCGATTTGCATTTGCTCAGGGTGATCCGTTAAAATAGAAGCTGCTTTTTCAGACAAGTCACTTGGCAAAGTGACTACCATATAATAATCACCGTTTTCTAGACCCTTCTTACCTTCTTCTTCATCTACAAAATGAAAATCCAATGATTTATTTTGCTCTAAATTAGACACCATGTCTTTTCCTATAGACATGCTATTACCATTATAAGAGGCCTCTTTATCATTATTGACAACTGCCACAGGTAAGTCAGACACTTGACCATATGGATCCCACATTGAGGATAGAAATATGATATTGTACAGAGCGGGAATAAGAGAAATCCCTATCATGACAATAATAAAAGTTGGTTTTTTAAAAATTGCTTTCCATTCTTTAAACATAGTTTCTCCTTTTTTAAACATATTGTCTAAAATTTTGATATAATAGATTATACAATAAAAAATCTAAATTACAAGATAAAAAATCCATTTTTAGACATATAGTCTAATTTGTTTATAAGGAGAAAATATGCAAGAAAGTAACAAACGCTTAAAAACAAAGCGAACTATTGAAAATGCTATGGTACAATTACTGATGGAACAACCATTTGATCAAATTTCTACTGTCAAGTTAGCAGAAAAAGCCGGAATTAGTCGTTCCAGCTTCTATACGCACTATAAGGATAAGTATGATATGATTGAGCACTATCAAAGCAAGCTATTCCATACATTTGAATATATTTTTCAAAAACATGCTCATCACAAAAAAGATGCTATTTTAGAAGTATTTGAATATCTAGAGTCAGAACCACTTCTGGCTGCCCTTCTTTCTGAAAATGGGACTAAAGAAATCCAAAATTTCTTAAGAAATAAACTTCATATCATGCTCAGCACAGATTTACAAAAACGCTTTATGCAACTGAATCTCAATACCACTGAATTAGAATATAGTAGCATCTATCTAACTCACGCACTTTTTGGTGTCTGCCAAACTTGGATTGCACATGGAAAAAAAGAAAGTCCTCAAGAAATAACAGACTTCCTTATGAAAATGCTTGGTGATACAAATTGATACAAAAAGAGGAACACAGTTGTGTTCCCTTTTACCTATACTCCGCCAGTAGGACTCGAACCTACGACATCATGATTAACAGTCATGCGCTACTACCAACTGAGCTATGGCGGATAAAATAGTCCGTACGGGATTCGAACCCGTGTTACCGCCGTGAAAAGGCGGTGTCTTAACCCCTTGACCAACGGACCTTCTATCTGTAGCAGATATAACCATTATATCAATTTCTTGCTAATTGTCAATTACTTTTGAGATTTTTTCTCTAGAATATCTTTCAATTTTCTAATTTTTAATCTTGAAATAGGACAACGATGATCTTCATAGAAAACAATTTCTAGGTTTTTTCGATCAATTTCTCTAATATTGCCTATATTTACCAAAAATGACTTATGAGGAGAATAAAATCGTTGGGTATGTTTGTCCTTTTCCTGAATATCTGTCATTGTTCCATAGAACTCTTTGGCAAAATTCTTACCAATAATGCGCAATTTATGAGAAACTCCTGTCGTTTCAATATACAGAATGTCATGGTAAGGAATTTTTAAATCATTTCCCTTGTAATTGTAGTCAAAATAATCTACCACATCTTCATTTTCAAGTAACATACTCTTCGTGTAGAAGATATTTTGCTCAATTCTCTTCTTAAACAACTCATCATTGATATCCTTATCAACAAAATCTAAGGCTGATACCTGGTATTTATAAGTTAGAGTCGCAAACTCTGATCGACTGGTGATAAAGACGATAATAGCATAAGGATTGTGGTGACGAATAAACTGGGCAACTTCAAACCCTTTTTTCTCAATTCCATGAATATCAATATCTAGAAAATAAAGCTGGTTTACTTCGTCGTTTTCAATATATTCCTTGAACTCACGAACTTTTCCTGTTGTCTTGTATGATATTGGAATATTCGATTCTTTCGAAATTTCATCCAATATTCTTTCTAGTCTCACTTGATGTTCAATAACATCTTCTAAAATTAAAACTTTCATTCAAATTCCCTCTTAAATCTAATAATTTGTCTAAATGTACTGCCTTCCATCTCTGTTTCTAAAATAATATTGTTGTACTTATCTAGTAGTTCTTTCACATTATTTAATCCTACCCCGCGATTTCTTCCTTTAGTGGAGAATCCTAATGCAAATAGATCTCCTGAAGGAATCATCGTCATTTTACATGAATTCTGAATCACAATCACTGTTTCAGTTTCCATCTTAATAACTGCTACTTCCATCTGCTTTTTATAACTATCAGCCGATCCTTCGACAGCATTGTTCAATAAAACGCTCATGATACGAACCAAATCCAATAATTCAATTGGGAGCTTGGTAATCGTATCTTTTACTTCCAGTGTAAACTCTACACCATTATTTCGAGCATAGACAATGGACTGAGCAACCAAACTTCGTAAAGCTGAATCTTCTATATTGTTTAAATCAAAGTAAGTGTACTTATCTGAACGCAATTTGTGATTTGCTTTGACCAAAACTTCATTGTAAACTCTGTCAATTTCCTGTAAATCACCACTGTCAATTGCCATTTGCATACTGACAAGCATCCCAGCATAATCATGTCGAAAACCACGGATTTCATTATACAGACCGACAATTTCATCTGTATAATTCTGTAAATGTTTCTGTTCAAATTTCTTCTGCTTCAAAGCAATCTCTTTCTCCATTTGAACTTTATGAGAATTCATTGCAAAGAAGGTCAAAAGTAAAGAGATAAAGACAATAGATGATAAAATACTTCCAAAGCTATTCAAATGTTTAATCGTACTTACCATATTTGAAACGAAAGATACAATATGGAGCAGTAGTAAAGCAAAAAATACTTTTTTCAAGAAAGGATAAAGGTAGTCCTTGTCAAAATAGGCTAGTTCCAAATGGAAATAATGAATGATTGTTACGATAACGACATAAGTCAATACCGTTACAACGAAAAAGAATAGGCCATAATATTGTAAAACAAAATTGTCTCCTGTTATAGAGGAGAACGTTACGGACAGAAAGTTATGAGTGCTCTCATATAAAAGAGATAGTAGTAAACTTAGGAATAGTCCTCTATCCCTCTCATACTGTTTAATCCATCGAAAATAGGAATATAAGCCCAAAGGAAATAAAAATCTTGCAATCCCTAACCCATCTAAATTTAGAAGATAGAAGGGAAGGCCAAGTACTACTTCTACTAGTAATGTATAAGCACCAAAAAAGAATAATTCTTTTCTATTTATTTGACCTTTACAAATTAAATGGTAACTGTGACTAATAATAAAAAAATATAATATAAAATCTACTACTAAGAAAAAATTCATTCTGCTACTCCTTTATATTCTTCTTAAGAAATTAAAGAAATTATTATTTGATTTCCTCATCTCCCCACCTTGAATCTTTTGCAAGTCTTTTTCCTTCAAGGCTACAAACTGTTCCAATTTAACTGTGTTTTTCATAATAAAATCTCCTCAATGTTTTTTTCTTGTAAGCTAACTTACAAAAACTATTATACAAAATGGAATTTCGTTTTAGATAAAATTCTCTCAACTGTCATTTTTTTCTCCCAAAGTGTACTTTTTTAAGAAAAAAGCCGGGAAAATTCCCAGCTTTGCTATTATATTGATCCCAGCAGGATTCGAACCTGCGACCGTTCGCTTAGAAGGCGAATGCTCTATCCAGCTGAGCTATGAGACCTAATACAATTATTCTACCAAAAATTCAATTGAAAGTCAATTTTCTATTTATGATAGGGCGAGCCCTGCTGTATTGTAAAAGCCCGATAGATTTGTTCAACAAGGACTAGTCTCATTAACTGATGGGGCAAGGTTAAACGGCCAAAACTAACAGAGAGATTGGCTCTCTTTTTTACATCCTGTGCTAATCCCAGACTCCCCCCAATAATAAATGTAAGAGTAGAAAATCCTTTTATAGAAGCTTCTTCTAGCTGCTTACTAAATTCTTCTGAGGAGAAAGTTCTCCCTTCGATAGCCAACACAATCACGAAATCACGGTCACCAACTTTTGATAAAATTCTCTGACCTTCTATTTCTAAAATCTTTTGATTTTCTGATTCACTGGCCTTATCTGGTGTTTTTTCATCTGCTAGCTCTATCATTTCAAGCTTAGCAAATCGAGAAATTCGTTTTGAATACTCTGCAATACCATCTTTTAAATACTTTTCTTTCAGTTTCCCAACTGTTACAACTTTAATTTTCATGACTCTATTCTAACATATTCTCTATTTTTTCACATCTTATTCACAAAATAAAAGGTTAATTTTAGCCGAGAAAACCACAGATTTTTGAAAGTTATCCACAATCTGTGAAAAACTTTTTGTGTTTAAGTTATAATTAAGTTAGTCAGTTTATACTTTCAGTAATTCAAAAATATGGAGGCAAATATGAAACATTTAAAAACATTTTACAAAAAAGGGTTTCAATTATTAGTCGTTATCGTCATTAGCTTTATTAGTGGAGCCTTGGGTAGCTTTTCAATAAACCAACTAACTCAAAAAAGTACTGTAAGTACCTCTAACAACAATAGTACTATTACACAGACTGCCTATAAGAATGAAAATTCAACAACACAGGCTGTTAACAAAGTAAAAGATGCTGTTGTTTCAGTTATTACTTATTCAGCAAACAGACAAAATAGCGTATTTGGTAATGATGATACTGACACAGATTCTCAGCAGATCTCTAGTGAAGGATCTGGGGTTATTTATAAAAAGAATGATAAAGAAGCTTATATTGTCACCAATAATCACGTTATAAATGGCGCCAGCAAAGTAGATATTCGTTTGTCAGATGGAACTAAAGTACCTGGAGAAATCGTCGGAGCTGATACTTTCTCTGATATTGCTGTCGTCAAAATCTCTTCAGAAAAAGTGACAACAGTAGCTGAATTTGGTGATTCTAGTAAGCTAACCGTAGGAGAAACTGCTATTGCCATTGGTAGCCCGTTAGGTTCTGAATATGCTAATACTGTCACTCAAGGTATCGTATCTAGTCTTAATCGAAATGTGTCCTTAAAATCTGAAGATGGACAAGCCATTTCTACAAAAGCCATCCAAACTGATACTGCTATTAACCCAGGTAACTCTGGTGGTCCACTAATCAATATTCAAGGACAGGTTATCGGAATTACCTCAAGTAAAATTGCCACAAATGGAGGAACATCTGTAGAAGGTCTTGGTTTTGCAATCCCTGCAAATGATGCTATCAATATTATTGAACAGTTAGAAAAGAACGGAAAAGTAACGCGTCCAGCTTTGGGAATTCAAATGGTCAATCTCTCAAATATTAATACAAGTGATATTAGAAGACTGAATATTCCAAGCAATGTAACATCTGGTGTAGTTGTTCGTTCTGTGCAGAGCAATATGCCTGCCAATGGTCACCTTGAAAAATACGATGTTATTACAAAAATAGATGATAAGGAGATTGCTTCATCAACAGATTTACAAAGTGCTCTTTACAATCATTCTATCGGAGACACCATTAAGATAACTTACTATCGTAACGGTAAAGAAGAAACTACATCTATTAAACTTGACAAGAGTTCAGGTGATTTAGAATCTTAATTGACATCTATGTAAAGAAAGCTTTACATAAGTGAAAAGATGTGTTAGTGTAGAATCATGGAAAAATTTGAAATGATTTCTATCACAGATATACAAAAAAATCCCTATCAACCTCGAAAAGAATTTGATGGAGAAAAACTACATGAACTAGCACAGTCTATCAAAGAAAATGGGGTCATTCAACCGATTATTGTTCGTCAATCTCCTGTTATTGGTTATGAAATCCTTGCAGGAGAGAGACGCTATCGGGCTTCACTTTTAGCTGGTCTAAGGTCTATCCCAGCTGTTGTTAAACAGCTTTCAGATCAAGAGATGATGGTCCAGTCCATCATTGAAAATTTGCAAAGAGAAAATTTAAATCCAATAGAAGAAGCACGCGCCTATGAATCTCTTGTAGAGAAAGGATTTACCCATGCTGAAATTGCAGATAAAATGGGCAAGTCTCGTCCTTATATCAGCAACTCTATTCGCTTGCTGTCCTTGCCAGAACAGATCCTCTCAGAAGTAGAAAATGGCAAACTATCACAAGCCCATGCGCGTTCTCTAGTTGGGTTAAATAAGGAACAACAAGACTATTTCTTTCAACGGATTATATATGAAGACATTTCTGTAAGGAAATTAGAATCTCTTCTGACAGAGAAAAAACAAAAGAAACTTCAAAAAACGAATCATTTCATACAAAATGAAGAAGAACAGTTAAAAAAACTACTCGGATTAGATATAGAAATAAAATTGTCTAAAAAAGACAATGGAAAAATTATTATTTCTTTTTCAAATCAAGAAGAATACAGTAGAATTATCAACAGCCTGAAATAAGGCTGTTCTTTTATTTTCTTATCTCACAAGGTTATCCACTATTTTTTCCAATAAAAAGCTTAATAAATCAATAGTTTCTGATTTTATCCCCAATCTGTGGATAATACTTGATAACATTGTGGATTATTTTTCACAGCTTGTGGAAAAATCTTTCTATCTATGGTAAAATAAGTCTAGCATTAAACTTTTAGATAGTAAAGGAGGAAAAAGAATTGAAAGAAAAACAATTTTGGAATCGTATATTAGAATTTGCACAAGAAAGACTGACTCGATCCATGTATGATTTCTATGCTATTCAAGCTGAACTCATTAAGGTAGAGGAAAATGTTGCCACTATATTTTTACCACGATCTGAAATGGAAATGGTCTGGGAAAAACAACTAAAAGATATCATTGTAGTAGCTGGTTTTGAGATTTATGATGCTGAAATAACTCCCCACTATATTTTTACCAAGCCTCAAGATACGATTATCCCACAAGTTGAAGAAGCTCCAAATTCAACTCTCTATGACTATAGTCCAAAGTTAGCATCTATTCCTTATTCGGATACTGGATTAAAAGAAAAGTATACCTTTGATAATTTTATCCAAGGGGATGGAAATGTTTGGGCAGTATCAGCCGCCTTAGCTGTCTCTGAAGATTTGGCCTTGACCTATAATCCTCTTTTTATCTATGGAGGACCTGGGCTTGGTAAGACTCACTTACTCAATGCCATTGGGAATGAGATTTTGAAAAATATTCCTGATGCGCGTGTGAAGTACATTCCTGCTGAAAGCTTTATAAACGACTTTCTTGAACACCTGAGACTGGGTGAAATGGATAAGTTCAAAAAAACCTACCGTAGCCTCGATCTCTTGTTAATTGATGATATTCAATCGCTGAGTGGAAAAAAAGTTGCAACTCAAGAAGAATTTTTTAATACTTTCAATGTTCTCCATAGCAATCAAAAACAAATTGTTCTGACTAGTGATCGTAGTCCTAAACACTTAGAAGGCCTTGAAGAAAGACTTGTCACGCGCTTTAGCTGGGGCTTGACGCAAAACATCACACCACCTGACTTTGAAACACGTATTGCCATTTTACAAAGTAAAACAGAGCATTTAGACTACCATTTCCAAAGTGATACCCTAGAATACCTAGCTGGCCAATTTGATTCAAACGTTCGAGAACTTGAAGGAGCAATCAACGACATCACTTTAATTGCCAGAGTGAAGAAGATTAAGGATATCACTATCGATATCGCTGCAGAAGCCATTAGAGCTCGCAAACAAGATGTTAGCCAAATGCTCATCATCCCAATTGATAAAATCCAAAATGAAGTTGGTAACTTTTATGGTGTCAGTGTCAAAGAAATGAAGGGAAGTAGACGCCTTCAAAATATTGTTTTAGCCCGTCAAGTAGCCATGTATTTATCTAGAGAACTAACAGATAATAGTCTTCCAAAAATTGGGAAGGAATTTGGTGGAAAAGACCATACAACAGTTATTCATGCCCATGCCAAAATTAAATCTTTGATTGATGAAGACGATAATTTACGTTTAGAAATTGAATCCATCAAAAAGAAAATTAAATAACTTGTGGATAACTTTTACTTTATTATCTTTTTTATCCACATTTTTTAAACAAGCCAAAAAACTTGATATGACTTGTTTAAAGTCTGTTTTCCACAGATTTCACAGACTCTATTATTACTATTATCCTTCTAATACTAAAAATAAATAAAGGAGAATCCATGATTCATTTTTCAATTAATAAAAATTTATTTCTACAAGCATTAAATATTACTAAGAGAGCTATTAGTTCTAAAAATGCCATTCCTATTTTATCAACTGTCAAAATTGACGTGACCAATGAAGGTGTTACTTTAATTGGTTCAAATGGTCAAATTTCAATTGAAAATTTTATTTCTCAAAAAAATGAAGATGCTGGTCTATTAATTACTTCTTTAGGTTCGATTCTTCTTGAAGCTTCTTTCTTCATCAATGTGGTATCTAGTCTACCTGATGTGACTCTTGATTTTAAAGAAATTGAACAAAATCAAATTGTTTTAACCAGTGGAAAATCAGAAATTACCCTAAAAGGAAAAGATAGCGAACAGTATCCACGAATCCAAGAAATTTCAGCAAGCACTCCTTTGGTTCTTGAAACAAAATTACTCAAGAAAATTATCAATGAAACAGCATTTGCTGCAAGTACACAAGAGAGTCGTCCAATTTTGACAGGTGTTCATTTTGTATTGAGTCAACACAAAGAGTTAAAAACAGTTGCAACAGACTCTCATCGTCTAAGCCAGAAAAAATTAACGCTTGAGAAAAATAGTGATGATTTTGATGTCGTGATTCCTAGCCGTTCTCTACGCGAATTTTCAGCGGTATTTACAGATGATATCGAAACTGTAGAGATTTTCTTTGCCAATAACCAAATCCTCTTTAGAAGCGAAAATATTAGCTTCTATACTCGTCTCCTCGAAGGAAACTATCCTGATACAGATCGTTTGATTCCAACAGACTTTAATACTACTATTACTTTTGATGTGGTAAACTTACGCCAGTCAATGGAACGTGCTCGTCTTTTATCAAGTGCTACTCAAAATGGTACTGTGAAACTTGAAATAAAAGATGGGGTTGTTAGCGCTCATGTTAACTCGCCAGAAGTTGGTAAAGTAAACGAAGAAATCGATACTGATCAGGTTACTGGTGAAGATTTGACAATTAGTTTCAACCCAACTTACTTGATTGATTCTCTTAAAGCTTTAAATAGCGAAAAAGTGACCATTAGTTTTATCTCAGCTGTTCGTCCATTTACTCTTGTGCCAGCAGACACTGATGAGGACTTCATGCAGCTCATTACACCAGTTCGTACAAATTAAGTGAAAGAGGTTGAGCCTGGCTCGCCTCTTTTATGATATAATCGAAAAAGAAAAGGAGAGTAGTATGTATCAAGTTGGAAATTTTGTTGAAATGAAAAAACCACATGCTTGCACAATCAAGTCAACAGGAAAAAAAGCTAATCGTTGGGAAATTACACGTGTAGGAGCAGATATCAAAATCAAATGTAGCAATTGTGACCATGTTGTCATGATGGGACGCTATGATTTTGATCGAAAAATGAATAAAATTATTGACTGAAAACCCTTAGTTAGAGGGTTAGCAAGTTTTCCCTTTTTGTGTTATAATATTAGGGATTGAAATGAAAACGGAGAATGAGAAAATATGGCTTTAACAGCAGGTATCGTTGGTTTGCCAAACGTTGGTAAATCAACACTATTTAATGCAATTACAAAAGCAGGAGCAGAGGCAGCAAATTACCCATTTGCGACGATTGATCCAAATGTTGGAATGGTAGAAGTTCCAGATGAACGCCTACAAAAACTAACGGAAATGATTACTCCTAAAAAGACAGTTCCAACAACATTTGAATTTACAGATATCGCAGGAATTGTAAAAGGAGCTTCAAAAGGAGAAGGGCTAGGGAATAAATTCTTGGCCAATATTCGTGAAGTAGACGCGATTGTTCACGTAGTTCGTGCTTTTGATGATGAAAATGTCATGCGCGAGCAAGGACGTGAAGACGCCTTTGTGGATCCACTGGCAGATATTGATACTATTAACCTAGAGTTGATTCTTGCTGACTTAGAATCAGTTAATAAGCGCTATATGCGTGTAGAAAAGATGGCACGTACGCAAAAAGATAAAGAATCAGTAGCAGAATTTAATGTTCTTCAAAAGATTAAACCTGTTCTTGAAGATGGAAAATCAGCTCGAACTATTGAATTTACAGATGAGGAACAAAAGGTTGTCAAAGGTCTCTTCCTGTTAACGACTAAACCAGTGCTCTATGTTGCTAATGTGGACGAGGATGTAGTTTCAGAACCTGACTCTATCGACTATGTTAAACAAATTCGTGAATTCGCAGCGACAGAAAATGCTGAAGTAGTCGTTATTTCTGCGCGTGCTGAGGAAGAAATTTCTGAGTTAGACGAAGAAGACAAGCAAGAGTTTCTTGAAGCACTTGGGTTGACAGAATCAGGCGTTGACAAGTTGACTCGTGCAGCTTACCACTTGCTTGGACTGGGAACTTACTTCACAGCTGGCGAAAAAGAAGTTCGCGCTTGGACCTTCAAACGTGGTATGAAGGCTCCTCAAGCAGCTGGTATTATCCACTCAGACTTTGAAAAAGGATTTATTCGTGCAGTAACTATGTCATATGAGGATCTAGTGAAATACGGATCTGAAAAGGCTGTAAAAGAAGCTGGACGCTTGCGTGAAGAAGGAAAAGAATATATCGTTCAAGACGGCGATATCATGGAATTCCGCTTTAATGTCTAAAAAAATTAATGAATAGTGTCAATTAGGTTGGAAAAAAATTCCAACCCTTTTGGCTTTTGAAAGGAAAAATAAATGACCAAATTACTTGTAGGCTTGGGAAATCCAGGAGATAAATATTTTGAAACAAAACACAATGTTGGCTTTATGTTGATTGACCAACTAGCGAAGAAACAGAATGTCACTTTTACACACGATAAGATATTTCAAGCTGACCTAGCATCCTTTTTCCTAAATGGAGAAAAAATTTATCTTGTCAAACCAACGACATTTATGAATGAAAGTGGAAAAGCGGTTCATGCTTTATTGACTTACTATGGTTTGGATATTGAAGATTTACTCATCATTTATGATGATCTTGACATGGAAGTTGGAAAGATTCGTTTAAGAGCAAAGGGATCCGCAGGTGGTCATAATGGTATCAAGTCTATTATTCAACATATTGGAACCCAAACCTTTAATCGTGTTAAGATTGGAATCGGAAGACCTAAAAATGGAATGTCAGTTGTTAACCATGTTTTGAGTACCTTTGACAAGGATGATTATATTGGTATTTTACAGTCTATTGACAAAGTTGACGATTCTGTAAACTACTATTTACAAGAGAAAAATTTTGAGAAAACAATGCAGAGGTATAACGGATAAATGTTAACCTTATTAGATTTATTCTCAGAAAATAATCAGATAAAAAAATGGCATCGAAATCTGACAGATAAGAAAAGACAATTAATGTTAGGCTTGTCAACTTCTACAAAAGCTTTAGCAATTGCTAGTAGTTTGAGACAGGAAGATAAGATTGTGTTATTGACGTCAACTTATGGAGAAGCAGAAGGACTTGTTAGTGATCTTATATCTGTCTTGGGTGAGGAACTTGTCTATCCATTTTTAGTAGATGACTCCCCTATGGTCGAGTTTTTGATGTCTTCACAAGAAAAAATCATTTCACGGGTTGAAGCCTTGCGTTTTTTGACTGATTCATTTAAGAAAGGGATTTTAGTTTGTAATATCGCAGCAAGTCGATTGATTTTACCGTCTCCCAATATATTCAAAGATAGTATTGTAAAAATAACAGTTGGTGAAGAATATGATCAACACACGTTTATCCATCAGTTAAAGGAAATAGGTTATCGCAAAGTTACGCAAGTACAAACTCAAGGTGAGTTTAGTATTCGAGGAGATATTTTAGATATTTTTGAGATGTCTCAGTTAGAACCTTTCCGAATCGAGTTTTTTGGTGATGAAGTAGATGGAATTCGGACTTTTGAAGTAGAAACACAATTATCAAAAGAAAATCAAACAGAACTCACTATCTTTCCAGCAAGTGATATACTTTTGAGGGAAAAGGACTATCTACGAGGGCAGTCAGCTTTAGAAAAGCAAATTTCAAAGACCTTATCACCAATTTTAAAATCATACTTGGAAGAGATTTTGTCAAGTTTTCATCAAAAACAAGTACATTCAGATAGTCGAAAGTTTTTATCTTTATGTTACGATAAAACATGGACTATATTTGATTATATTGAAAAAGATACACCAGTGTTTTTTGATGATTACCAAAAATTGATGAATCATTATGAAGCCTTTGAAAGAGAGTTAGCGCAATACTTTACAGAAGATTTACAGAATGGTAAATCATTTTCTGATATGCAGTATTTTGCAGATACAGAACAAACCTATAAAAAACAAAGTCCAGTTACCTTTTTCTCCAATCTCCAAAAAGGGTTAGGAAATCTCAAGTTTGATCACATTTATCAATTTAATCAATTTCCCATGCAGGAGTTTTTCAATCAATTTTCTTTTCTTAAAGAAGAAATTGAGCGATATAAAAAAATGGACTACACCATTATTCTGCAGTCTAGCAATTCAATGGGAAGTAAAACATTGGAGGATGTTTTAGAGGAATATCAGATTAAATTGGATTCCAGAAATAAGTCAAGCGTTTGTAAAGAATCTGTAAACTTAATCGAGGGTAACCTCAGACATGGTTTTCATTTTGTAGATGAAAAAATTCTCTTGATCACTGAACATGAGATTTTTCAAAAGAAATTAAAACGTCGTTTTCGAAGACAACATGTTTCAAATGCAGAGCGATTAAAAGATTATAATGAACTTGAAAAAGGGGACTACGTTGTTCACCATATTCATGGAATTGGTCAATATCTAGGCATTGAAACAATTGAAATCAAAGAGATTCACCGTGATTATGTCAGTGTTAAATATCAAAATGGGGATCAAATCTCCATCCCAGTTGAGCAGATTCAGTTACTGTCAAAATATGTTTCAAGTGATGGGAAAGCTCCAAAACTTAATAAATTAAATGATGGTCATTTTAAAAAGGCTAAGCAAAAAGTTAAGAACCAGGTAGAGGATATAGCTGACGATTTAATCAAGCTTTATTCTGAGCGTAGTCAGTTGAAGGGGGTTGCTTTCTCAGCTGATGATGATAATCAACATGCTTTTGATGATGCCTTCCCTTATGTTGAAACGGATGATCAACTTCGTAGTATTGAGGAAATCAAGAGAGATATGCAGGATTCTCATCCCATGGATCGACTTCTAGTTGGAGATGTTGGTTTTGGGAAGACTGAAGTTGCAATGCGTGCAGCCTTTAAGGCGGTCAATGATCATAAACAAGTTGTCGTTCTAGTTCCGACGACGGTTTTAGCGCAACAACACTATACAAATTTTAAAGAGAGATTCCAAAATTTTGCAGTTAATATTGATGTGTTGAGTCGTTTTAGAAGTAAAAAAGAGCAGACTGAAACACTTGAAAAATTGAAAAAGGGTCAAGTTGATATTTTGATTGGAACCCATCGTGTTTTGTCAAAAGATGTTGTGTTTGCTGATTTAGGCTTGATGATTATTGATGAGGAACAGCGATTTGGTGTCAAGCATAAGGAAACCTTGAAAGAACTGAAGAAACAAGTGGATGTCCTAACTTTGACCGCTACTCCAATCCCTCGTACCCTCCATATGTCTATGCTGGGAATCAGAGATTTGTCTGTTATTGAAACTCCGCCGACTAATCGCTATCCTGTTCAGACCTATGTTTTGGAAAAGAATGATAGTGTGATTCGTGATGCTGTTTTACGTGAAATGGACCGTGGAGGTCAAGTTTACTATCTTTACAATAAAGTTGACACAATTGATCAGAAGGTTTCAGAATTACAGGAGTTGATTCCAGAGGCTTCGATTGGGTATGTTCATGGGCAAATGAGTGAGATTCAGTTAGAAAATACTCTACTGGGTTTCATTGAAGGTCAGTATGATATCTTGGTGACAACTACCATTATTGAGACAGGGGTGGACATTCCAAATGCCAATACTTTATTTATTGAAAATGCGGACCATATGGGCTTGTCAACCTTGTATCAGTTAAGAGGAAGAGTCGGTCGTAGTAATCGTATTGCTTATGCCTATCTCATGTATCGTCCAGAAAAATCAATCAGTGAAGTCTCCGAGAAGAGATTAGAAGCGATTAAAGGATTTACAGAATTGGGCTCTGGATTTAAGATTGCAATGCGAGATCTTTCGATTCGCGGAGCAGGAAATCTTTTAGGAAAATCCCAGTCTGGTTTCATTGATTCTGTTGGTTTTGAATTGTATTCGCAGTTATTGGAGGAAGCTATTGCTAAACGACATGGTAATGGGAACACAAGAACCAAAGGAAATACCGAATTGATTTTACAAATTGATGCCTATCTTCCTGATACCTATATTTCTGATCAACGACATAAGATTGAAATTTACAAGAAAATTCGTCAAATTGACAATCGTGTCAACTACGAAGAATTACAAGAAGAGTTGATGGACCGCTTTGGAGAGTACCCAGACGTGGTAGCCTATCTTTTAGAGATTGGTTTGGTTAAGTCTTATCTTGATAAGGTCTTTGTTCAACGTGTGGAACGAAAAGAAAATAAGATTACAGTTCAATTTGAAAAAATTACTCAGCGATTGTTTTTGGCTCAAGATTATTTTAAATCTTTATCCGCAACGAATTTAAAAGCAGCCATAACTGAGAATAAGGGATTAATGGAAGTTGTATTTGATGTCCAAAATAAGAAGGACTATGAAATTTTAGAAGGTCTGCTCATTTTTGGAGAAAGTTTATTAGAGATAAAAGTATCGAAAGAAGGCAATTCCCTTTAACATTTTTCTTCTATAAAATAGATAAAAATGATACAATAATAATTTGAGGTAATAAAAATGAGATTAGACAAATATTTAAAAGTATCACGAATTATCAAGCGTCGTACAGTCGCAAAAGAAGTAGCAGATAAAGGAAGAATCAAGGTAAATGGAATCTTGGCCAAAAGTTCAACGGATTTGAAAGTTAATGACCAAGTTGAAATTCGCTTTGGCAATAAGTTGCTACTTGTAAAAGTACTAGAGATGAAGGATAGTACAAAAAAAGAAGATGCAGCAGGAATGTATGAAATTATCAGTGAAACACGGGTAGAAGAAAATGTCTAAAAATATCGTACAATTGAATAATTCTTTTATTCAAAATGAACACCAACGTCGTCGCTATCTGATGAAAGAACGACAAAAACGTAATCGTTTCATGGGTTGGGTTCTTATTTTGATGATTTTATTGTTCATTTTACCAACTTATAATCTTGCTCAAAGCTATCATCAATTACTCCAAAGACGTCAACAGTTATCAGACTTGCAAACTCAGTATCAAACCTTGAGTGAGGAAAAGGAGAAAGAGACAGCTTTTGCCACAAAGTTGAAAGATGAAGATTATGCTGCTAAATACATGCGTGCAAAATATTATTATTCTAAGAATCGGGAAGCTGTTTATACGATTCCTGACTTGCTCCCAAGGTGATAAAATGGAAAATTTATTAGATGTAATAGAGCAATTTTTGAGTCTATCGGAAGAAAAGCTGGAAGAGTTGGCTGATAAAAATCAATTATTGCGTTTACAAGAAGAAAAGGAAAGGAAGAATGCGTAAATTCTTAATTATTTTGTTGTTACCGAGTTTTTTGACCATTTCAAAAGTCGTTAGCACAGAAAAAGAAGTAGTCTATACTTCGAAAGAAATTTATTACCTTTCACAATCTAACTTTGGTATTTATTTTAGAGAAAAATTAAGTTCTCCCATGGTTTATGGAGAGGTTCCTGTTTATGCGAATGAAGATTTAGTAGTGGAATCTGGAAAATTGACTCCCCAAACAAGTTTTCAAATAACCGAGTGGCGCTTAAATAAACAAGGAATTCCGGTATTTAAGCTATCAAATCATCAATTTATAGCTGCGGACAAACGATTTTTATATGATCAATCAGAGATAACTCCAACAATAAAAAAAGTATGGTTAGAATTTGATTTTAAACTGTACAATAGTCCTTATGACTTAAAAGAAGTGAAATCATCCTTATCAGCTTATTCTCAGGTATCAATCGATAAGACCATGTTTGTAGAAGGAAGAGAATTTCTACATATTGATCAGACTGGATGGGTAGCTAAAGAATCAACTTCTGAAGAAGATAATCGGATGAGTAAAGTCCAAGAAATGTTATCGGAAAAATATCAGAAGGATTCATTTTCTATTTATGTTAAGCAACTGACTACTGGAAAAGAAGCTGGTATCAATCAAGATGAAAAGATGTATGCAGCTAGTGTTTTGAAACTCCCTTATCTTTATTATACGCAAGAAAAAATAAATGAGGGGATTTATCAGTTAGACACGACTGTAAAATACGTATCTGCAGTCAATGATTTTCCAGGTTCTTATAAACCAGAGGGAAGTGGTAGCCTCCCTAAAAAAGAGGATAATAAAGAGTATTCTCTCAAGGACTTAATAACGAAAGTATCAAAAGAATCGGATAACGTAGCTCATAATCTGTTGGGATATTACATTTCAAACCAATCTGATGCCACATTTAAATCCAAGATGTCTGCTATTATGGGAGATAATTGGGATCCAAAAGAAAAATTGATTTCTTCTAAAATGGCTGGGAATGTTATGGAAGCTATTTATAATCAAAACGGATTTGTATTGGAGTCCTTGACCAAAACAGATTTTGATAATGAGCGCATTGCCAAAGGTGTTTCTGTGAAGGTAGCTCATAAAATTGGGGATGCGGATGAATTTAAGCATGATACGGGTGTTGTCTATGCAGATTCTCCATTTGTGCTTTCTATTTTTACTAAGAATTCTGATTATGATACGATTTCTAAGATAGCCAAGGATGTTTATGAGGTTCTAAAATGAGGGAACAGGATTTTTTAAATCATTTTCTCAAAAGAGGATATTTCAAAAAGCATGCTAAAGTGGTGCTAGCTCTTTCTGGTGGATTAGATTCTATGTTTCTATTTAAGGTATTGTCTACTTATCAAGAAGAGTTAGAAATTGAATTGATTCTGGCTCATGTGAATCATAAGCAGAGAGTAGAGTCAGACTGGGAAGAAAAGGAATTAAGGAAGTTGGCTGCTGAAGCAGAGCTTCCTATTTATATCAGCAATTTTTCAGGAGAATTTTCAGAAGAAAGGGCTCGAAATTTTCGCTATGATTTTTTTCAAGAGGTCATGAAAAAGACTGGTGCGACAGCCTTGATCACTGCTCACCATGCTGATGACCAGGTGGAAACGATTTTGATGCGTTTGATTAGAGGAACTCGATTGCGCTATCTATCAGGAATTAAGGAGAAGAAAGTAGTCGGAGAGATAGAAATCATTCGTCCCTTCTTGCATTTTCAGAAAAAAGACTTTCCACTAATTTCTCACTTTGAAGATACATCAAATCAGGAAAATCATTATTTTCGCAATCGTATTCGAAATTCTTATTTACCAGAATTAGAAAAAGAAAATCCTAGATTTAGAGATGCAATCTTAAGTATCGGAAATGAAATTTTAGATTATGACCTAGCTATAGCTGAATTATCAAAGAATATTGATGTGGAAAATTTACAACAGTTATTTTCTTATTCTGAGTCTACACAAAGAGTTTTACTTCAAACTTATCTGAATCGTTTTCCAGATTTGAATCTTACAAAAGCTCAGTTTGATGAAGTTCGACAGATTTTAAAATCTAAAAGCCAGTATCGTCATCCGCTTAAAAATGGCTATGAATTGATAAAAGAGTACCAACAGTTTCAGATTTGTAAAATCAGTCCGCAGGCTGATGAAAAGGAAGATGAACTTGTGTTACACTATCAAAATCAGGTATCTTATCAAGGATATTTATTTTCCTTTGGGATTCCATTAGAAGGTGAATCAATTCAACAAATACCTGTTTCACGCGAAACATCCATACACATTCGTTATCGAAAACCAGGAGATGTTTTGGTTCAAAATGGGCATAGAAAAAAACTCAGACGTCTATTTATTGATTTGAAAATCCCTATGGAAAAGCGAAAATCTGCTCTTATTATTGAGCAATTTGGTGAAATTGTCTCAATTTTGGGAATTGCGACCAGTAATTTGAGTAAAAACACGAAAAATGATATAATGAACACTATACTTTATATAGAAAAAATAGATAGGTAAAAAAATGTTAGAAAACGATATTAAAAAAATCCTCGTTTCACACGATGAAATTACAGAAGCTGCTAAAAAATTAGGTGCTCAACTCACTAAAGACTATGCAGGAAAAAATCCAATTTTAGTTGGGATTTTAAAAGGATCTATTCCTTTTATGGCCGAATTGGTCAAACATATCGACACACATATTGAAATGGACTTCATGATGGTTTCGAGCTACCATGGTGGAACAGCAAGTAGCGGTGTGATCAATATTAAACAAGATGTAACTCAAGATATCAAAGGAAGAGATGTTCTATTTGTAGAGGATATCATCGATACAGGTCAAACTTTGAAGAATTTACGAGATATGTTTATTGCAAGAGAAGCAGCCTCTGTTAAAATTGCAACCTTGTTGGATAAACCAGAGGGACGTGTTGTAGAAATTGAGGCTGACTATACCTGCTTTACTATTCCAAATGAGTTTGTAGTAGGTTATGGTTTAGACTACAAAGAAAATTATCGTAACCTTCCTTATGTTGGAGTATTGAAAGAAGAAGTATATTCAAATTAGAAAGAACAATTTTTAATGAAAAAACAAAATAATGGTTTAATTAAAAATCCTTTTCTATGGTTATTACTTATTTTTTTCCTAGTTACAGCTTATCAGTATTTTAGTACAGGTAGTGTTGCAGGGAAAAGTGAGCAAATTAATTATACAGAATTGGTAAAAGAAATTACCGATGACAATGTAAAAGAATTGACTTACCAACCAAATGGCAGTGTTATCGAAGTTTCAGGTGTCTATAAAAATCCTAAAACAAGTAAAGAAGAAACAGGTATCCAGTTCTTTTCTCCTTCTGCTACAACAGTAGAGAAATTTTCAAGTATTATTCTTCCTTCAGATACTACAGTATCAGAATTGCAAAAACTTGCTTCTGACCATAAGGCGGAAGTAACTGTTAAGCATGAAAGTTCAAGTGGTATGTGGATTAATATTCTTGTATCCATTGTGCCATTCGGTATTCTATTCTTCTTCCTATTCTCTATGATGGGAAATATGGGAGGAAATAATAGCCGTAACCCAATGAGTTTTGGACGTAGTAAGGCTAAAGCCGCAAATAAAGAAGATATTAAAGTAAGATTTTCAGATGTTGCTGGAGCTGAGGAAGAAAAACAAGAACTAGTTGAAGTTGTTGAATTCTTAAAAGATCCAAAACGATTTACAAAACTTGGGGCCCGTATTCCAGCAGGTGTTCTTTTAGAGGGACCTCCGGGGACAGGTAAGACCTTGCTTGCTAAGGCAGTTGCTGGAGAAGCAGGTGTTCCATTCTTTAGTATCTCAGGATCGGACTTTGTAGAAATGTTTGTCGGAGTTGGAGCTAGTCGTGTTCGTTCTCTTTTTGAAGATGCTAAAAAAGCAGCACCAGCTATTATCTTTATCGATGAAATTGATGCTGTTGGACGTCAACGTGGAGTTGGTCTTGGCGGAGGAAATGATGAACGTGAACAAACCTTGAACCAACTTTTGATTGAGATGGATGGTTTTGAGGGAAATGAAGGGATTATCGTTATCGCTGCGACAAACCGTTCAGATGTACTTGATCCTGCCCTTTTGCGTCCAGGACGTTTTGATAGAAAAGTATTGGTTGGCCGTCCTGATGTTAAAGGTCGCGAAGCAATCTTGAAAGTTCATGCTAAGAACAAGCCTTTAGCAGAAGATGTTGATTTGAAATTAGTGGCTCAACAAACTCCAGGTTTTGTTGGTGCTGATTTAGAGAATGTATTGAATGAGGCGGCTCTAGTTGCTGCTCGTCGCAATAAATCGATAATTGATGCTTCAGATATTGATGAAGCAGAAGATAGAGTTATTGCTGGTCCTTCTAAGAAAGATAAGACAGTTTCACAAAAAGAACGTGAATTGGTTGCCTACCATGAGGCTGGACATACCATTGTTGGTTTAGTCTTGTCGAATGCTCGTGTTGTTCATAAAGTTACTATCGTACCACGTGGACGTGCCGGCGGATATATGATTGCACTTCCTAAGGAAGACCAAATGCTTCTTTCCAAAGAAGATATAAAAGAGCAATTGGCTGGCTTAATGGGTGGACGTGTAGCTGAAGAAATTATCTTTAATGTCCAAACTACAGGAGCTTCAAACGATTTTGAACAAGCGACACAAATGGCGCGTGCAATGGTTACAGAGTACGGTATGAGTGAAAAACTTGGCCCAGTACAATATGAAGGAAATCATGCTATGTTTGGTGCACAGAGTCCTCAAAAATCAATTTCAGAACAAACAGCTTATGAAATTGACGAAGAAGTTCGTTCATTATTAAATGAAGCACGAAATAAAGCTGCTGAAATTATTCAGTCAAATCGTGAAACTCACAAGTTGATTGCAGAAGCATTATTGAAATACGAAACATTGGATAGTACGCAAATTAAATCTCTTTACGAAACAGGAAAGATGCCTGAAACAGTAGAAGAGGAATCTCATGCATTATCTTATGATGAAGTAAAGTCAAAAATGAATGATGAAAAATAACCGAAAGAGAGGCGTATCCTCTCTTTTTTGTGCAGTTTAGACGGTGTAGGGAACAGAATGGGGGAAATGGGACAAAAGTGTTTCTGAATCTGTTAAACTGTATCTAGAAAGGGGAACGTTATGTTTAAAGAATTGTATAAAGAAGTCCAGGGGATTGTATATAAGTGTAGAAATGAATATTACCTTCATTTATGGGATCTATCGGATTGGGACCAAGAGGGGATGATTTGCTTACATGAATTGATTAGTAGAGAAGAAGGAATAGTAGAAGACATTCCTCGTTTAAGAAAATATTTCAAAACTAAGTTCCGTAATCGAATTCTAGACTATATCCGTAAGCAAGAAAGTCAAAAACGAAGATATGATAAAGAACCGTATGAAGAAGTAGGTGAGATTAGTCATCGTATCAGTGAGGGAGGTCTGTGTCTAGATGATTATTATCTCTTTCATGAGACACTAAGAGATTATAGAAGTAAACAAAGTAAAGACAAACAAGAAGAGTTAGAACGGGTCCTAAGACATGAACGCTTCCGAGGGCGTCAAAGAGTATTAAAAGACTTACGTATTGTGTTTAAGGAGTTTGATATCCGTACTCGGTAAGAAGCTATGCAAAAAAAAGAAAAAAACAGAAAAAGTTGTTGACAAAAAATAAAAAGCCTGTATAATAGTAAGAGTTGAAAATAACAACTCTGGTCCGTTGGTCAAGGGGTTAAGACACCGCCTTTTCACGGCGGTAACACGGGTTCGAATCCCGTACGGACTATGGTATGTTGCGGATGGAACACT